>CAXBAZ010001068.1:0-1500 GCA_963973395.1 uncultured Acidimicrobiaceae bacterium | reverse complement strand
GTGGCGAGCTCGCCAACTTCACCGGCATCGACTCGCCCTACGAGGTGCCCGAGTCGCCGGAGGTCTACGTCGACACTGCGACGACACCGCCGGAGGAAGCCGCCGACGCCGTGATCGCCGCACTCCGCGAGCGCGGCATCCTTCGGTGACACGCTCGGCGACGGAGGGATCGGCATGAGCAACGACTCGTGGATCACACTCGGTGTGCTGATCGTCACGGGCATCGTGCTGGTGCGCGACCGGTTCCCCGCCGTCATGGTGCTCGGCGGCGCCGTCACGGCGCTGCTCTTCGCCGGTGTGATCGACCAGCAGATCGCTTTGAGCGGCCTGTCGAGTGGGGCGCCGGCGACGATCGCGGCGCTCTACGTCGTCGCCGGCGCGGTCACGTTCACCGGAGCGTTGAACGTGGTCGTCGACCGGCTGCTCGGCCAGGGGTCGCTCCTCCGTCTGGCCGGTGGCACAGCAGCGATCTCCGCCTTCGTCCCGAACACGCCGCTGGTCGCGATGACCGCCCCCCGGTTGGTCCGATCGTGCCAGCGGCGTGGGGTCAGTGCGTCGAGGTATCTGATGCCGCTGTCGTTCGCCAGCCTGCTCGGAGGAACGATCACGCTGATCGGAACCTCGACCAACCTGGTCGTCTCCGACCTGCTCGCCCAGGCAGGGGAGGAGCCGCTCGGCATGTTCGAGGTCACCGCCGTCGGCCTCCCCGTCGCGATCGTCGGTGTCTTCGTGCTGGTCACGATCGGCTCCCGGTTGCTGCCGGACCGTGTGTCGGCGACCGCGAACGTCGATCGGCGGGCACGTGAGTTCCAGATGGCGGCACGGGTCGATCGCGACGGCCCGCTCCACGGGCGGACGGTCGCAGACTCCGGGCTCCGGGGTCTGGAGGGAGCGTTCCTCGCGCTGATCGAGCGCCACGGCGTCGACGGCACGCTCACGACGATCACCGCCACCTCGGACACGGTCCTGGACGCCGACGACGTGTGCTGCTTCGTCGGCGACTCCGCTCGGATGATCGACCTGCACGAGATCGCGGGGTTGACGAGTGTGGAACGCTCGCACCTCGCCGTCGCCGAAGGACCGGGCACGCAGGTGTTCGAAGCGGTGGTGTCGCCCGCATCGAGCCTGATCGGCGCCACCTTGCAGTCGGCCGAATTCCGGACCCGCTACGGCGGCGCCGTCATGGCCGTACATCGGGCCGACGGCGAACTGACGGGTCAGCTCGGCCGTCTGCAACTCCGTGCCGGCGACGTGCTGCTCGTCCTCGCCTCCGCAGGTTTCGCGAAGCGGTGGCGCGGAGATGCCGACTTCTCGCTCGTCGCCGCGCTGGACGACCCACCGCCGGCACGACGCCGTCGCGCCTGGCTACCGGTCGCGGCCGCTGTCGCCATGATCGTCGCTGCGGCGTCGGGACGTTTCACGTTGTTCGAGTCGGCGCTGGCGGCGGCGATCATTGTCGTCGCAGGCGGCGTGATGTCCGCCCGGGAGGCGTGGCGGGCG
>CAXBAZ010001067.1:0-1503 GCA_963973395.1 uncultured Acidimicrobiaceae bacterium | reverse complement strand
TTGCCGTCGTCGGCGCGCTGGGCCGCCTGCTCGGCGAGCTGTTCCTGAACCAGCGACACCAAGTCTCGAACCAACGGGTCGGGCATCACGACGGCGACCCCCGACCAACACGGAACGCGACCGGAACTGATACGTCCTCGGCCATCGACACTGCGGCTCGCCACACCGGCGTGCGGCGCACCTTCCTGTTGGTCCACGCCTGGCGCGAGAGCTCGACCAGATCGTCACTGGATGGCACGACCCACACCTGACGACACCCGAAGAACTGGGACAACTCGCCCCGGTCATAGGCCGGGGATCCCACAACGACCACTCCGATCTCCGCGGATATCTGCTTCAACAGCGACGCCCGCGAAGGCACCTGCACCAAGCACTCCGGCTCCGAACGGCAGAACAACAACACCAGGCTCGCCTCGGCGAGAAACGGCGCGGTCGGCGTCGCCGGAGTCACCCGGCCGAGATCGCAGATCCACACCCGCGTCTGATCGGTGCTCAGCGATGTCGCCACCGACGGTGCCGCACGATCCGCCGACCACAACCGCCTCGACGCCTCCGCCGACTCGGGCCCAGGGATCAGCCACGACCGCTCGCCGATCGATCGGCCCGCTGACGCCAGCGCGACCGACGGGTCGCCGACGTGACGCAGACCCGTGACCAGAGCGTGTGCACCTGGCTCGACACCGATGCCATAGCGGGCACCAGCTACGCCGCCGTCGAGATCGGCCTCCAGTACGACACGTTCCATGTCGTTGTGCGCGGGCCACGCCGCAGCCAGCAGCATCGACCAGGCCGATACCCCCGGCGCGCCGCGCACCGAACACGTAGCGAGGATCACGATGGTCCCAACAACACGAGTCGCAACGTCTCATCCGCTGCCGCCTGCGATACCTGGAGTTGCACCGCGCCGTCGACAACCAGCGACACCCAGATCCTGTCGGTCGCCGACTGTGCCGAGGGGTCGCCTTCGATCGCCCACACCGTCGCTGTCCCCAACTCGGACACACCTGACGCAGGCTGTGCGGTGACTCTCACCGAGTCATCAACGATCTCGATCATGCCGACCTCGTCGCCGGGCCGCAGCGAACGAGTCGGGATCGCACCCGCCTCCAACAACGCGCCGACGACGATCCTGCCGGGCGGGATCACCTGATCGGAGGCGACGAACAATCCGGTGTTCAACACGGTCCCGGCCGGGATCGGCCCACGCGCCGACAAGCCAACGATCAGATCCTGTTGATCCGACTGCACCGCACGAAGATCACCCGTGCGACCCATCTCCACCACGCGAATGTCCTCCGGCCCGAGCACCTCACCAGGTTCGAGATCGTGCGCTGCGACCGTCACTGCGATCGTGTCCGACATCACCGAGAACACGTAAGCGCCCAACAGGCCCGCGAGGCCGACGAGTAACGCACCGAATGCGATCCAGCTCGGACGGCGACGCGTCGGCGGAGACAACGACGCCACCGACAGCCCGTCCGAGGCATCGCCCGCAGAGTCGTT
>CAXBAZ010001066.1:0-1516 GCA_963973395.1 uncultured Acidimicrobiaceae bacterium | reverse complement strand
GGCTGGGTCGAACGTCGCAGTTCCGATGTCGACCGCCGCGTGATGCTCGCCGGCGTGACCGACGCCGGCCGCGCCCATCTCGCGTCGGCCGCACCCGACCACGTCGCGAGCGTCAGGGCCCGCATGATCGACGTGCTCGACACCGACGATCACGTCGCGATCGCGCGTGCTTTCCGGAAGATCCGTGCTGCGCTGGACGACACCTGACCCATGGTCGAGCTGCCCCGGGGTTTCACCGCGTACGTCGCCAACATCGGCATCAAGGATCACACCGACGACTTCGTCGTGATCAGCGCCGAGCGGCTCGCCACGGCGGCCGGCGTGTTCACGAACAGCCGATTCGTCGGACCGAGTGTCACCATCAGCCGCGAGCACGTCGCGCCGGGCACCGCCCGTGCGATGGTCGTGGTGTCGAAGAACGCCAACGTCGCCAACGGGCCGGGCGGCGAAGCCGACGCCCGCGAGCTGGTCGCCGCGATCGCCGAGCGTCTCGGCTGTCAGCCCTACGACGTGTTGATCGTGTCCGCTCCGGCGTGGCGGCGATGCCGGTGCATCCGACCGGCACCTCGGCCGACGCGATCGCCGACGGCATCATGACGACCGACACCGTCCGCAAGGTCGCCACCGGCACCGTCGAGGGCTCCACGGCCACCGTGGTCGGCATCGCGAAGGGCGTCGGGATGATCGAGCCCGACATGGCCACGATGATCGCGGTCGTGCTGACCGATGCGCACGTCACCGCCGACGATCTCGACCGTGTGTTCCGCCGGGTGGTCGACCGTACGTTCAACTGCGTCAGCATCGACACCGACACGTCGACCAGCGACACCGCCGTCGTGCTCGCCGGCGGCGCCGCGGGCGCCGTCGACACCGACGCGCTCGAACGGGCGATGTACGAGGTGTGCCTCGACCTCACCAAGCAGATCGCCCGCGACGGCGAGGGCGCGCAGACCTTGATCGAGGTCACCGTCACGGGCGCACGCGACGACGACCAGGCGAAGCGGGTCGCGAAGGCGGTCGTCAACTCCCCCCTCGTGAAGACGGCGGTGCACGGCGCCGACCCGAACTGGGGCCGGGTCGCGATGGCGGTCGGCAAGTGCAGCGACGACACCGACATCGACCAGGCACGGGTCGCGATCCGCTTCGGCGACACCGAGGTGTACCCGACCCGGGTCGACGAGGGTGGCCTGGCCGAGCTGTCGGTCTACATGCGCGGCGAGACCGTGCTGATCGGCATCGACCTCGGCATCGCCGACGGCACGGCCACGGTGTGGGGCTGCGATCTGACCGACGGGTACGTCCGCATCAACGCCGACTACACGACCTGAGCCCCGAACGGGCGGCCGGATCAGCGGGGCGGGATCGGACCGATGCCGTAGCGCGTGTCGACCACACGCTCGCCGGGCGACGACCGCAGACCACCGTCGAACCAGGCGGTGACGTCGACGATCACGTCGGTGTCCACCAGCGACGACACACACACCTCACCCGACTCGTCGACCGGCACCACCACCGC
>CAXBAZ010001065.1:0-1518 GCA_963973395.1 uncultured Acidimicrobiaceae bacterium | reverse complement strand
CGGGCTGGTATCGCTCGGGAGCGTCGCGATGGCCGTGATCAGCCGCATCGACGAGGCGGCCACCGTCGGCGAACCGGCCGAGCGGGTCCACGGTGCACACCCGTCGCTCGGCGGGTGCCAGGTGTTCCCGGCCGACAACGCCTGGAACCGTCGCGTCGACGGCGACCCGCTGCGGGCCGACTCCGACGCGATCATCGCCACGATCCAGTCGAACGGTGGCACGCGGCTGCACCCCGACTTCGGCGAGAACCCCGACTACGGCATCCCGTACGTCGTCGTCGGCGCCGACCAGCCCGAGGTGCCGATCACGTATCGGGCCTACGGCGACGAGAGCGACCCCGGTCCGTTCCCGGTGCCGCTCGATGCGCCGGTCGAGGGAGGCGCCGGCGCCGCCGGCGACCGCCACGTGCTCGTGGTGCGGTCGGGCACGTGCGAGCTGTTCGAGCTGTACCGGGCCTTCCGGTCGGGTGGGGGATGGGCGGCCGACAGCGGTGCCCGGTTCGACCTGACGTCCAACGACCTGCGCCCGCTCGGGTGGACGAGTGCGGACGCGGCCGGGTTGCCGATCCTCCCCGGTCTCGTGCGGCACGACGAGGTCGCCGCCGGGTCGATCGACCACGCGATCCGGATCACGTTCTCGCGCACGCAGGACGGCTACATCCTCCCCGCCACCCATGCGGCATCGAGCCGGACCGACCCGACGCTGCCGCCGATGGGCCTGCGGCTCCGGCTGAAGTCGTCGTTCGACGTCGACGCGCTGACCGGCCAGGCCAGGGTGATCGCGGTGGCGATGCAGCGGTACGGGGTGATCGTCGCCGACAACGGTTCGAACTGGTTCTTCCAGGGAGCGCCGAGCGCGTCGTGGGACGACGACGACCTCGGGCAGCTGAAATCGGTGAGTGGCGACTGGTTCGAAGTCGTCGACACCGGGCCGATCCGCCGGTGACCGCGCCGAGTACGGCGCATGAGCGATCTCGAATTCACCCACCTCGACCCGATGGGCCACGCCCGCATGGTCGACGTCACCCCCAAGGATCCGACGCACCGCCGCGCCGTCGCCCGGTGCAAGGTGTTCATGAAGCCCGAGACGACCGCTGCGATCGCGAACCGCGAGGTGAAGAAGGGCGACGTGCTCGCCGTCGCCCGGGTGGCCGGCATCCAGGCGGCGAAGCGCACGTCCGATCTGATCCCGCTGTGTCATCCGCTGCTGGTGGGTGCGGTGTCGATCAGCTTCGACATCGGCGACGACCACGTGGCCGTCGAGGCGTTCGTCGACACCGTCGATCGCACCGGCGTCGAGATGGAGGCGCTGCACGCGTGTTCCACGGCGGCGCTGACGATCTACGACATGTGCAAGTCGGCCGACCGGGGGATGACGATCGGCGAACTGGCGCTCTGGGAGAAGACCGGAGGGCGTTCGGGCACGTACCGACGTCCCGAAGCGTGAGCCCCGATCCGTGCCGCTCGCAGGGTGCGGACCGGGGGATGGTCACGTGACGTTGCCGTGTGTGTTACGAA
>CAXBAZ010001064.1:0-1519 GCA_963973395.1 uncultured Acidimicrobiaceae bacterium | reverse complement strand
GCACGCATACGGGGCTTTTCGTCCTCAACCCCGATGGCGCGACCACCCGCGTCGGCGACGCCGACGACGACTTCATGGGGCTCACAGGCGCGCCCGGGACGGATAACCTCTACGCCTCGGGCCATCCCGGCCCGTCAAGCTCCGCCCCCAATCCTCTCGGACTCATCGAGAGTGTCGACGGCGGCCAGTCGTGGGCGACGAAATCCCTCTCCGGCGAAGTCGACTTTCACGCCCTGACCACCGACGGAAACACCCTTGTCGGATTCGACACCGCCAACGGAATTCGAACGTCCACCGACTCGGGCGTCAGTTGGACCGACGGCATCGAGATAGCCGCGAGAGCATTGGCGATTACCGACGAGGGCATCTGGGCCACAACCGCAGGAGGCCTACAACTCAGCACCGACATCGGGCGCACATTCGCATCAGTACCAGCTGCTCCCGAACTCCTGCTGATATCTGCAGCCGAAGACGGCACCCTCTGGGGGATCGACACCGACGGCACCGCCTGGCGCAAGAACGTCAACGACGATGAGTGGCAGCAGGGACCAGTCGTCGGTGATGTCGAAGCCATCATCGCCGCGGACCAGGACACTGCCTACGCTGCTGATGGACGGTCACTTCATACATTAACGATTCCCTGAAACGTCATCGGCGGCGCAAACCAAGGCCGACCGAAGACGGAATGGAAACTACCGGTCAGAACGCATACGAACTCGAGGGAGAAGTGGCGAGGAAAGAAGCGATGCTCGCAGGCGGAGCCGCACCAGAGCGCACACCGGCGAAACGGCTTGCCTCGGTCGCGGTGGCCTTAGTGGCCGCAGTAGGGCTGAGCGCGTGCACGATCGGAGATACCGAGGACACCTCGACGGCCGCTGCACCGAAAGAAGCCCCCGCCGCTGCGGCCGTCATTCACACCTCGTTCGAAGATGGGACAGTGGCCGCGACGCCGCGGGAACCGATCGTTCTGGATGTGACAGACGGTGCGTTCGACGATGTCACGGTCACAAACGAAGAAGGCCGCGAGGTCGAAGGCGAGTTCAACGCGGAACGCTCCCAGTGGCGCACCACCGAGACTCTGGGCTACAACCGGGATTACTCGATCGAGGCGAGCGCTACTAACGACGACGGTAAGACGATTACAGACTCGTCCTCGTTCAGCACCGTGGTCCCGAACTCGACCACCAGCGCGAGCCTGGTGACCGGTCAGGGCCACACGGTAGGTATCGCGCAGCCGGTCGCGGTGCGTTTCGAGTCCGCCGTCGGCGACCGTAAGGCCGTCCAGGACGCCATCGAGGTCACCACGACCCCCGCCGTCGAAGGAGCCTTCTACTGGGTGTCGCCCTCGGAGGTTCGCTGGCGCCCCGCCGAATTCTGGGCACCGGGCACCGAGGTCGACGTCGACGTCAACATCTACGGCACCGATATGGGCGAAGGCCTTTACGGAGCCCAGGACGCAAACAGCAACTTCACGATCGGCGACGAGGTCATCACCACGATCGACGACAACACCAAGACA
>CAXBAZ010001063.1:0-1520 GCA_963973395.1 uncultured Acidimicrobiaceae bacterium | reverse complement strand
GCGCGGGCGAGCGTCATCGGTGACGGGAGCATCCCGCTTACCGCCGCAGACGCATCGCCGTGCGATCGGATCGGCATAGAGCTCACCACGACGGGGTCGTCCTTCTTCGGTGGGATTGCGGGCATCACACGTCGGCAGTCGACAGTCCATGCCGTCGCAGCGATCAATGGTGACCCCACGGAGCTTCGGCCCGTGAACCTGCTGATCCTCAACCGCACGAAGTGCGACGCGCTTCTGGTGAGCGGCAGCAACACGCGCCTCATCGTCGCCCGCCCGACGGACGATCCCACAGCTCCCGGCATCATCGGAGTGGATTCGAACGGCACCGGCTCACCTACGTGCAATGGCAGCGGAGCGACCGCTGCCAGCATCAACGGCAACGGTGCTCGAATCCTGGCCGAAGGACTGTGCGACGACGGCGTCACCCTGACCTGCGGGCGAATAGATCTCTTCGCACTGCCTGCCTCTGGCGACGGCAACTGCCTCGCACCGAACGTCGACAACGACGATGTTCCCGGCTGCAACGAAGGCAACGGCTTCATCACCCCAGACGCAGAGCCGCTCAATGCGCCCTATACGCGGGCGCTAATCGATTACCAATACAACTGCAAGGCGTCCTACGCGTCGGAGAGCTGGTCGAGTGTCCAACCGATTCCCGGGTGCGAAGACTGGAACTCGACCCAACCGCACGTAGACCAGCTCTTTACGTTCGCTGGCGGGGCCGTCTCAACTGCGCCGCCCGGCTGGACGGTCTTACCCGGACCCGCGGTCCCTGGTTTCGACTGCAACATGTCCGGCGACTTGGACATCCCGCAGGGCAACCACGTCATCAACTGCACTGGAGGCAACGGCTTCCGAGTCACGAGCGGCGACGTACGCTTCATGGGCGGGAACGTGGTCTTCAAGGGCTCCGTGGCGGTGAACGGCGGCACCCTCGCCTTCAACGAGTGCTCGAAAACGTCGAGTTGTGCGCCAGGTGGCAACGCCCTGGCCTGGTCTCCCGGCCAGATCCTCAATAAGAACCAGTGGTCGGCGACAGCCTCGTGGGTTTATCTGAATCACGAGTTCACCGTGTCTCAAAAGGTGGAGTTCAACCGTACGTCTCTCTTCGTCGGCGCTGGGGGGTCGTTCAAGCAGGCATCCACCGGCGCGGAGGTCAAGTGGGAGGCGCCCGACGAAGGCGCGGTCGACCATTCCGCCGGTCCGTTTGATGACCTCGGCTTGTGGTCACGTTCGACCGCCGCTCACACTTTCAGCGGAGGCGGCAGTAGCGACTTCGCTGGCCTCTTCTTCGGTGGTGTCGCTCCGTTCAGCTTCTCCGGCGGCGCGAATCTGACCCTCGACGATGCACAGTTTGTTGCAGACACCATCGAGTTCACGGGCGGCGCCGTGTTCACGATGTCGCCGACGAAGGCACGCACAATCTCTTTCCCCGTCGACCCCTCGTACTCACTCATCAGGTGAGCGTCTGAGAGACTGCTGCCGATGGCGGCGTTGCTCGAGGTCGACGACCTCACGAA
>CAXBAZ010001062.1:0-1521 GCA_963973395.1 uncultured Acidimicrobiaceae bacterium | reverse complement strand
GGGATGGACATCCCCGCCGTTCGTACCCTCTCCAAGCAGCTCAAGAGCCGTGCCGACGAGATCCAGGCCATCAGCCAGCAGCTGACGTCGCAGCTCGACTCCACCCCGTGGCAGGGCCCGGACCGACAGCAGTTCCACGGCGAGTGGAACGGCCGGTACCGCCAGGCGCTCGGCACGGTCGTGCAGGGCCTCGAGCAGGCCGCGCAGACGGCCCAGCGCAACGCCAACGAGCAAGAGCAGGCGTCGAGCCGCTGAGGCTGATCCACCGTGCCGATGTTCGGTGCCGACGTCGCCGCGCTGCGCGGCCTCGCCGGGTCACTGCGGCGCCAGCAGCAGGAGGTCGACGCCAGCCGCCGCCGGCTGGCGGCCATCGTCGACAGCCTCCCCTGGACGGGTGTCGATCACGATCGTTTCGTCGACGAGTGGCGGCGCATCCACGCTCCCGCCCTCGCCACGATCGCCGCCGAGATGTCGCAGGCATCGAGCCAGGCGGCCGACCACGCGGACCACCAGGAGCAGGCGTCTCGTCGCAGCTCCTGAGAGAAGTCGAGGACCCATGCCCACCACCGTGCCCGGCCCCGGGCCAGGAACACTGCACGGCGCCGACGCCGATGAGCTCGAGCGGATCGCCGGCACGTTGCGGACGGCCGCCGATGAACTCGAGGGGCATGCCCTGTCGGTGACCACGACCCTGCGGGCGGTCGCCTGGGTCGGAGGTGTCGCCACCAGATTCGGCTCGAATTGGCACGGCGGCCACCGACCACGGATCGTGTCGACCGCACAATCCGTACGCGCCGCCGCCGCGCAACTCGATCGCAACGCCGCCGAACAGCGCACGGCGAGTCTGGCTGCCGGTGCGTACGGGCCGGTCGGCCCCGGGCCCACGAACGATGGCACGCTCGGGTCGTCCGCGTCGACCACGACCGGCGCTCACCCGGGGATCGAACGGCTCCGCGACCTGCTCGGCACGCTCGGCGCCGGCAGCGCGGTCCTCGACGCGCTCGCCGACCACGCCGACGTGCTCGATCACTCCGGCGTCGACGAACTGCTCGACGTCCTGACGCACGACGACTTCGCCTCGCTGCTCTCGGGCCTCGACCGGTTGATCGAGGTCGGCGACGTCGTCGTCGACCTCGTCAGCGACTTCGTCGAACACCCCGACCTCCCCTTCGACGAGCGGGTCGTGCACGCACTCGCCGACGCCGCGACCAGATTCGGCATCGACCGGGGCGCCGAGTATGCGGCCAACTTCCTGGCCCAGGCCGCCACGACCGCTCTGCTCCCTGGTCTGGGAGCCGCACTCGCCCCGTTCGCCGGTCAGGCGGCCGGTGCGATCGCCGACGCCGTGATCGGTGAGATCGTCGCCGCGGTCGATGGGGCGACCGATGTCGTCGATCTCGCCGCCGACGCGGCGGTCGACGCCTATCAGGCACTCAAGGACACATTCGGGCTGGTCCTCGATGCCGCCGGCGCTGTCGTCGACGTCGCCGGCGACGCGGCCGATCTGGCCGGCGACGCGGC
>CAXBAZ010001061.1:0-1523 GCA_963973395.1 uncultured Acidimicrobiaceae bacterium | reverse complement strand
GCCGCCGCCACTCGAGCCCCCACCGCTTGAGCCACCACCGCTCGGACCGCCGAGGCTTGGACCGACCCCAGGGCCACCACTCGGCCCACCGCCGCCACTCGAGCCTGCGCCACCGGCGACGAACTTCGACAGTCCGCCGCCGGACGCTGCCATCATCGCCCCGCCACCCACAACCATCGCGCCGGTCGCGGCCATCTGCGCACCCGCACCGATCACGCTCCGGCCAGTCGACGACGCATGCCCACCGAGGGGCAAGAACTTGGCGACCACCATCGGCATCAGCACCGACACGACGATCCCGGCCAGAGCTCCCAACGCGCGACCAAACGACAGGGCACTCGCATCGTTGTAGCGACCCAGCGACAGCGACAACGACGCCACACCCAGCGCCGGTACCAGCGACAAGGTGACCAGATTGCGGATCATCTGCCCCGACACACCACGAAGCGGACGCACCGGCCGCATCGCGATCGCGACCTGACCGAGCAGAACGCCGAAGGTCAGCATGTGGTTCAAGACCAGCAGCTCCACGAAGAAGATGATCAGGAACACGATCAACATCAGCGCGACGAACGCCCGGACGAACGACGCGATCCCGACGTCAAATCCGATCCCGCCGGCCATACCGTCGACGAGCGCATCAGTGGTCCAGACCGACATCAAGGCGGTGACTGCCTCGGTCCACGCCGTCATCAGGCCGAACCAACCGGTCATCAGGACCAACGTGATCGGGATCTCACGGATCGTGTCATGCAACGAGCCGCCCGGCGTGCACGCCGCCATCACCGCCGACGCCATGATCGACCCCACAGCAACCGCGAGCGCGACCCACTTGAACACCCCGCCCATCTGTTGAGCGGTCTCCGACCCGAGGTCGAGCGATCCCAGGCCCGTCAACTCGTTCGCGATCGCCTCAGCGACGTACCGCACCCCGTCCTCGAGCCACAACACCATTCCCTCGAGGATCGACTCGGCGGCGCCGCCCACCACCGCACCCGCAGCGTCGGTCACCCACGAGATCGGATTCAAACTGATCGCCAACATGACGGCCGCAGATCAGGCCGACACGAACGTCACGATTTGTGACGCCGACGCGACGATCACCAGCGCGATCACGCCCTTCATCACCGACGACTTCAACTCCGGCGACATGCCGCCCCCGTACCCGCGGTCACCAGCAAGGGCGATCATCCCCGCAGCCAACAACAGACCCAGCACCGCCATCAGCGACCCCCACTTGACGAGGCCGAGCACGACGTTGGTCTTGTCCTGCAACCCCGCCGGGGCCGCAGCGTCCGGATCGGTGACTTGGGCGACGAGTGACAGACCCATCGCGAACGTCGAAGCGACGATTGACATGACGACCTTCCTTTCAGTTGATGGCGATGTATCGGGCATCGCCGTTCACTGAAGGAGGGGGACAGCGAGTCCGCTTCTGGTCACAGATTCGGCAGTCAAATCCGGAGAAATGGTGTGCCCGAACGTCGACTCGTTGTCCCCATAGAAGTTGTGAGCAACAACAC
>CAXBAZ010001060.1:0-1524 GCA_963973395.1 uncultured Acidimicrobiaceae bacterium | reverse complement strand
GGGATGGGCGCTCCCCGGACCCCGGTCGCTACTCCTCGAGACGATCAGCCAGATCGACGACCCGCACCACACCTATCCGGCGTGGGACTGGATCATCCCGCCCGGCGTGCCGATCTACGCCGTCAGGGGCGGAACCGTCGCCACCGTCTCGGGCTGGCCACACAACTGGTGGGAACAGGGTTGCACCGAACGCGGGCGCAACGGCTGCTCCACCTGTGGGATCGGCGTCACCGTCGTCGACGACAGCGACGGCACGAGGTGGACCTACTGTCACGGCAGCGACCTCCACGTCGCCCACGGCGACCGAGTCGAAGCCGGGGCGCTGCTCATCACCAGCGGCAACACCGGCCGCTCCGGGACCCCACACCTCCATCTCGAGATCCGCACCTCCGGCGGACACCGCCGTTGCCCACAACACCTTCTCGCGACGCTCGTGAGTGAGGGCGTCGGCATCCATCCCGCAGTTCTCCCGACCACCGGATGCAGCTTCTGAGCATCATGGTTGCCTCGCGATCCGCAGCCGACCTTCTCGGCACAGTCGAAGTCATCGACGCAGCCTTCCATCGACGCCAGATCGTCACGATGGCGGACTGGGACGAGTCGCTGCTCAACCTGATCGGTGCGCACGACCGGTGTGGCGGGGTCGTGCGATCGGGCATTCGGGCGTTGTTTGCCGCCTCCTACGAAGGCGGCGACAGCGTCCGTTCAGCGGTCGAGCAACTCCGCCACGCCCTCGCTGCTTCTCAGTACAGGCCCAGCGCAGCCGGCGCCATTGTCCGCTCCGCATCGTCTTTGACCTCCGAGCCGACAACGGTCCAGCTCGAACTCGACCTCGACTTCGGGCACTGAGCATTACCGAGCGGATGGCTGTGAGCAATCTGCCCCATATGCCGGGGCAATCACGCTCGTTCGAAGGCGGACCGCCGAGTTCCGATGCGCTCACCCCGAGCATCCGAGAACTCGGCCGGGAGACGGTCACATCGACCGTCCCACTGAATCTGGGCGCCCGGCGGCACTCGTATCCCGGTGCCGATCACTCTGCAGGATGTGGCAGATGTCGTCGGGACGGCAGTCGGACGAGTCGAGCGTGGTACTGCGTTCGATGAGCTCGACCAGTTCGTCTTCGAGGGCGGCGAGTTGTCGACGTCGTTCGCGGACCTCGGCCAACTTGTCGACCAGGAGCGTCTCGACGTGGCTGCATGGGGTCGTCCCGGCGTCACGGAGCTCGATCACGCTGCCGATCTCGGTGAGGGTGAGTCCGGCGGCCTGGGCTGCTCGGACGAAGCGGAGGTGTTGGAGAGCGTGGCGGTCGTAGGTGCGGTATCCGTTGGCGGATCGAGCCGGCGGCGCCAGCAGGCCGCGCCGTTCGTAGTAGCGGATGGTCTCGGGTGGGATCTGCGCGGCTGCTGCCAACTCCCCGATGCGCATGCAAGCAAGACTAGCCCTTGACCTTCGAGCGTGGATCAGGGTTTACGGTCATGTCGACGCACGACATCGCCGTCGAAAGGACCCACATGGCCACGG
>CAXBAZ010001059.1:0-1525 GCA_963973395.1 uncultured Acidimicrobiaceae bacterium | reverse complement strand
CAGCACCGTGAACAGCACGATCGCCAGCGCACCGATCCCGAACGGCAGGTAGCGGGGGTTGTCGTTGCTGAGCACGGGATACAGCACGAAACCCGACAGCAACGCGGTCCACGTCCACAGGATCAGCACGCTGCGCCGATGGCCGTGGCCGAGGTTCATGAGCCGGTGGTGCAGGTGGCCCTTGTCGGCGACGTCGAGCGCCTGGCGCTTCGACGCCCGCCGGATGATCGCGAACACCGTGTCGAGCATGGGCACGCCGAGGATCAGGAGCGGGATCACGAGCGGGGCGAAGAAGAAGAAGGTCTGGCCGACGAACTGCTGGGTGTTCGGGTCGGCCCGACCGCCGACGACACTCGTCGACACGGCGAGCATCAGCCCCAGCAGGAACGCACCGCTGTCGCCCATGAAGATCCGGGCAGGGTTGAAGTTGTGCGGGAGGAAACCGATGCAGATCCCGGCGGTGATGATCGCGATCAGCGGACCGATGTTGCGATCGGTGACGAGGCCGAGGTCGTTGAGCCGGTTGGCGTAGAGGAAGAAGGAGATCGACGCGATCGCGACGATGCCGGCCGCCAGCCCGTCCAACCCGTCGATCAGGTTGATCGCCTGGGTCATCCCGAGCAGCCACAGCACGGTGACGAGCGGCTTCCAGTCGTTCGACAGCGTGACCACGTCGTAGAACGGCACGCGGAAGTAGTCGATCGTGACACCGAACCACGACAGCGCCGCCCCGGCGAGCACCACCCCGGTCACCTTGCCCTGCGGCGCCATGTCGCGGATGTCGTCCAGCAGACCGGTCGTGAACACGATCAACGCCGCGATCAGCACACCGAGCGGTTCGGAGTTGCTGTCGAAGATCGCCTCGAACGATCCGACCGCCCACGCCGCGAGCAGCGCGGCGCAGAAACCCGCGAGCATCGCGAACCCGCCGACGTGCGGGATCGGTGACGTGTGAACCGACCGTTCGTTCGGTGCCACGACCCATCCACGCTGCCTCGCCACCACCCGGACGACCGGTGTCGTCGCGAACGTGACGATCGCTGCGACGGCGCCGATCAGGAGATGGTCACCGAGCGCGGGCGTCACGAGCGGCCAGGTTACGTGGTCGACGGCGCCGACGCCGAGAGCCGGTCGGCGAGTCGGCCGTACCGTTCCTGACCGATCGGGCCGGGTCGGTCACCGCCACGTCCGAGCCCGGTGGCCTCAGACGCCGTTGGGGTAGGCGGGGAACTTGGCGCAGAGGTCGGCGACGTCGCTCCGGACCGCTGCGGGTGCGTCGGCATCGTCGCGGTCGCGCAGCGCACGTGCGATGAGCGATGCGATCACCGGCATCTCGCCTTCCGTCATGCCCTGGGTGGTGACCGACGGGGTCCCGATCCGGACACCGCTCGTCACGAACGGGCTGCGCGGATCGTCGGGCACGGTGTTCTTGTTGAGCGTGATACCGGCCTCGTCGAGCGTCGTCTGGGCGACCTTGCCGGTCAGTTCCTCGTCGAAGGGGCGCAGGTCGACCACCATCAGATGG
>CAXBAZ010001058.1:0-1526 GCA_963973395.1 uncultured Acidimicrobiaceae bacterium | reverse complement strand
CGTGTCAGCGACCGTCGAGCACCCCGCGGAGCAGGGCGAGGGCGAGGGCGGTGAACTCCAGCGCCTCGTGCTCGCGGTAGGCGGTCAGCAGATCGACCGTCGCACGTGCGACGACGCCACGGGTGCCACGCGGCTCGAGCGGCTGCTCCTTCAGCGGCAGATCGCGGCTCGCCGGCCGCCCGTACAGGGCGGACGCGGGGAGTGCGACGACGATCTTGCCGACCCGGTGCATCCGGGCGGCCTCGACCACCGCGACGGTCGTGCTGAACGCGTGTGCGAGCGCTGCCGGCGACGGCGAGCCCCGCGGGATCGCCGCGAGGTGGTACAGCACGTCGGGCGACCGCATGCCGATCAGCGAGGCGAACTCGGCGGCTGCCGCATCGAGGTGATGGATCTTGAGCGACCCTGCCATCGAGCGGGCCTCGGCGAGGTTGGCGAGGCTGCCGCACGACAGGTCGTCCACCACGTCGACGGCGTCACCGTCGGCGACCAGCCGGTCGACGAGGTGGGATCCGATGAAGCCTGCCCCACCGACGACGACGACGTTCATGGCCCCATCATGGCCGGTGGAGGTCCGCTCGGCGCGCTCTGCTCAGGACGGGTCAGGGAGGCGCCGGGCGGTCACGGTGGCACCCGCCGCGACCGTGTAGCCGACACCGATGATCGCATCGGTCACCACGGCGTTCGATCCGACCGTACCGCCGACGATCGAGCGCTCGACGACGGCGTCCGCGTCGATGACCGCGTCGGGCAACACCACCGATCCACTGACCCGTGCACCGGCAGTCACACGGGCGCGGGCACCCACCACGCTCTCGACGACGAGCGCACCGGCCTCGACCAGCGCGTCTGCGTGAACTCCTTCGACGCCGTCGCCGCGGACACCGCGCACGAGGTCGAGGTTGGCCTGGAGGTATTGCTCGGGGCTGCCCGCGTCGAGCCAGTAGTCGTCGGAGGCCATCCCGAACAGCCGGCCCTCCTCGACCAGCGCCGGGAAGACGGCCCGCTCGATCGAGACCCGCTCGAGCGGGGGAATTCGGTCGAGCACACCGGGCTCGAACACGTAGGTGCCGGCATTGATCAGGTTCGAGTCGGTCTCTCCCGGTGTCGGCTTCTCGAGAAAACGAACCACCGCACCGTCCGCACCGGTCTCGACCACCCCGAACGCCGACGGATCATCGACGGCGGTGAGGTGCAGTGTCGCGTCGCCGCCGAAGTCGCGGTGGGCGGCGATCAGCGCCGCGAAATCGAGATCGGTGATCACGTCGCCGTTCGCGACGAGGAACGTGCCGTGCACCCCGGCGGCTCGGGCCGCGAACGCGATCGCGCCGCCGGTGTCGAGCGGCTCGGGTTCGACGGCGTAGTGAACCCGGACGTCGCCGTGGCAGCCGTCGGGGAAGGCCGTCCGGAACGGCTCGGGTTTGAAACCGAGCGCGAGGACCACGTCGGTGACGCCTGCGTGGGCGAGTCGCTCGACGAGATGGACGATCATCGGCCGGTCGAGGACCGGCAGCATCGGTTTCGGG
>CAXBAZ010001057.1:0-1526 GCA_963973395.1 uncultured Acidimicrobiaceae bacterium | reverse complement strand
TCTCCTAGACGCTCAACGATTCGAAGATGCGCCGTCCCTCCGGGACGTGGATGAGGCCGCGGCGGGCGATCTCGTCCGGCGGTGAGTTGGAGATGTCTTCCCCGTCGAACTCGATGCTGCCGGTGCTGGCGGTCAGATGTGAAATCGCGCGAAGTGTGGATGTCTTGCCGGCGCCGTTCGGGCCCAGCAGGCAGCTTGCCCCGTTTGCGCTGACGGTCAGGTCGATGCCGCGCACGGCGCTGGTGCGTCCGTAGTCGACGGTGAGCCCGGCGACGTTCAACATGATTGTCCCTCGTGAGGCTGATGCGTGTCGACGGCTTCGGAGCGAGCGTCGAACGCGTCGGGTAGTTCGGCGCCGAGGTAGGCGTCGATGACGCGCTGGTGGCTCCAGACCTCGCGAGGCGTGCCCTCGGCGATCTTCCGACCGAGCTCGAGCACGACGAGCGAACTGCAGAGCGAATCGAGGAAGTCGACCTTGTGGTCGACGATCAGGAGTGAGACACCGGTGTCACCGAGTTCCTGGAGCAGCGCCGCAAAATCTTCCGTCTCGGCTTCGTTCAGCCCGGCGCTCGGCTCGTCGAGCAGCACGATTCTCGGCGATGCGCCGAGGATGCGTGCGAGTTCCAAGAGTCGGCGGCGTCCGTACGGGAGCAGGCCTGCTGGGATGTTCTCCGAGCCGGCGAGGCCCACCTCGGTGAGCGCGCGAGCCGCACGTTCCCAGCGTTCGTGCTCACGACGGATCATGACCGGACGGGCGATGAGTGCCCCGACGGATCCGGTGAACCGCCGGTCCCCGTCGGCGAGCAACACGTTCTCGAGGCACGTCAGCGACTCGGATACCTGGGGCGTCTGGAACGTGCGCAGCACACCGTGTCGACGCACCTCCAACGGACGACCCAGGTGGATTCTGTCGCCTCCGACGGTGACGGTACCGGTCGCCGGGACGAGGCCGCACACGGCGTTCAACAACGTCGACTTGCCACTGCCGTTCGGTCCGACCAGTCCCACGATCGAGCGGTCGGGAACCTCGAGGGAGACCCCGTCGAGGGCGCGAACCCCGCCGAAGGAGACACGTAGATCGTCAACGTTCAACATGAGCGACCGCCTCCCGATCATCAGGTTCGGACGTGGCACGTCGGTATCTCCGCCCGGCGACGGTGGCGCGCAGTCGGCGCGCGCCACCGATGATCCCGTTCGGCAACAAGATGATCGCGGCGACCAACGCAACGCCGTAGATCAGTGTCGCGTAGCGATCGAGGTCCGACAGGAGTCGTGGGAGGCCCACGTACAGCAGCGCTCCGGCGACCGGGCCCCACATGCTGTCGACACCTCCGATGATCGGCATCAGGAAGATTCCGATCGCGAGGGCGAGGCCGAACGACTCGTTCGAAACCGAGCCTTGCCAGTAGGCGGCCAGGGCACCGGACAGTCCGCCGAGCGCGGAGCCGATCACGAACATGAGCACTCGAACGCGATCGACGTTGATTCCGGATGTGATCGCGAGCTCCGGTAGATCGCGCGCTGCG
>CAXBAZ010001056.1:0-1528 GCA_963973395.1 uncultured Acidimicrobiaceae bacterium | reverse complement strand
CGAGAAGGACCCGGCCCTCGAGCGACGATTCCAGCAGGTGTACGTCGGCGAACCCTCGGTCGACGACACGATCGGCATCCTGCGCGGCCTCAAGGAGCGCTACGAAGTGCACCACGGGGTCCGCATCCAGGACAGCGCCCTCGTGAGCGCGGCCGTGCTGTCCAACCGCTATCTCACCAACCGCTTCCTGCCCGACAAGGCGATCGACCTGATGGACGAAGCCGCCTCGAAGCTCCGGATCGAGATCGACTCGATGCCGACCGAGATCGACGTCGTACAGCGGCGCATCCTCCAGCTCGAGATCGAGCAGGTCGCACTCGACAAGGAGAGTGACGACATCTCACGGGAGCGCCTCGAGGCCCTCCACGACGAACTCGCCGAGCTCAACGTGCGACTGACCGAGATGAAGCAGCACTGGGAGGGCGAACGCCAGGCGATCGACGCGATCCGCAACCTGAAAGAAGAGCTCGAACACCTCCGGACCCAGGTCGAACGCGAGACCGACCTCAACGTGGCGGCCGAGATCCGCTACGGCCGGATCCCCGAGCTCGAGCGCCGCATCGACGAGGCGACGAACCACCTCGACCAGCTGCAGGGCTCCGAGCGGATGCTCAAGGAGGAGGTCGACGCGGAAGACATCGCGGAGGTCGTCTCCAAGTGGACGGGTGTGCCGCTCAACCGCCTGATCGAATCGGAGATGGCGAAGCTGATCCACCTCGAGGACTCGCTCCACCAGCGTGTCATCGGCCAGGACGACGCGGTCCGAGCGGTCGCCAATGCGGTCCGCCGCAGTCGGGCCGGCATCTCCGATCCCGATCGCCCGATCGGGTCGTTCATGTTCCTCGGTCCGACCGGTGTCGGCAAGACCGAGCTGGCGCGGGCGCTCGCCGAGTTCCTGTTCGACGATCAGCGCGCCATGGTCCGCATCGACATGGGCGAGTACATGGAGAAGCACTCCGTCAGCCGGCTGATCGGCGCACCCCCCGGGTACGTCGGCTACGACGAGGGCGGACAGCTCACCGAGGCCGTCCGGCGGCGTCCCTACTCGGTGGTGCTGCTCGACGAGATCGAGAAGGCCCACCCCGACGTCTTCAACCCGCTGCTCCAGCTGCTCGACGACGGCCGGCTCACCGACGGCCAGGGTCGCACGGTCGACTTCACCAACACGGTGCTCATCATGACGTCCAACCTGCCCGGCGACCCGGCGAGCTACTTCAAGCCCGAGTTCATCAACCGGGTCGACGACATCATCCGGTTCGCATCACTCGACGAAGCCGCAGTGCGCGAGATCGCGAACATCCAGATCGACCGGCTCCGCGCCCGACTCGCCGACCAGCGGATCGGACTCGTGGTCACCGACGACGCGATGTCGATGCTGGCGACCCTCGGGTTCGACCCGGCCTTCGGGGCCCGACCGCTCAAGCGGGTGATCCAACGGGAGATCGGTGACCGCGCGGCGTTGCTGATCCTCGACGGCACGGTGGCCGACGGAGCCTCGCTCACGGTCGATGTCGAAGGCGACGCCGAC
>CAXBAZ010001055.1:0-1528 GCA_963973395.1 uncultured Acidimicrobiaceae bacterium | reverse complement strand
CGCCGAGATGCCCCAGACCGTCGGCACAGCTGGGTTTGCTCCCTGCCCGGCGATGATCCGGCGCACGATCGACATCCGGTCACCGGCAGCCTTCATCCCGCGGTGGGCCTCGTCCAGCACCAAGTAGAGATCGGTGGTGCCGGACTTCACCGTGTTACCGATCACGTCCCAACCCGACACCTGGCGCAGATTCGATCCGCCCTGAGCAAACCCGGCCTTGGCGGCGAGCTGCTGGATGTTCAAGAAGTGCACCGCGCCAGGCTTGAGGCGGTCGTCAAGGAATCCGTCGTTGAGGATCGTGAGCTGGTTCGGCGACAACAGATCGCTCGCCGCCAACATCTTGTTGCGGGTCTGTCGGTTGAGCGCCGGGTCGTCGGTCACCCACAGGAAGCACGCTCGCGGGTCGGGGTCGACACCGAGGTCGCTGGACCCGTACAGACACGCTTCGATCACGGTGGTGGCGATGATCGTCTTGCCCGAGCCGGTCATCGCCGACAGAGCGAACGCCGAACGAGCCTGAAACTGCGACCAGTCCGAGCGGGCACGCGCCAACCGCTTGGTGACCTCGACCGCCGCCTCGCGCTGGTAGTCGATCAGTTCGAGCTTCACGCGTCGGCCTGGTTGATCGCGATCGTCGTCAGGTACGACTCATACAGCCGCATCGCCTCCACACCGGCAGGCAACTCGGCGGCGATCGACGCGAACACCGTCTGCGAGTCCGTCACGATGAACGCCACCTTCGCGGCCCCCGGCCGAGCATCCACGAACGGCTGCCACGCATCGGTATCGGTCAACACGCCGTACCGATCCGTCCACTCCCACATCGCTGGGCTCTGCTCGATCACGGAACCTTGAGCACCAGCGCGTAGCCACAGCAGCGGAGCAACCGACTCGAATGCCAAGTCCAACTCGACAGCGGACGGGTCCTGGTAGGTGAGCGCAAAGAACTCGACGTTCTCCTCGAAACCCTCGGCCATCGGGAACTCGTCGGTGAACTTGTAGTCGCCCTTGATCGGCTCGCCACCGGGCGTACGGCCAGTGATCGCCGCTTCGATACGGGGGCGCGTGATGTACTCGAAGATGCCCAGCGCCTCCCAGTCGGGATCGCCGGGGCTTCGACCCGAAACAGAGAGCTTCGCCGCCTCCTCTGCTGACACCTCGTTGTTGCTCACGAGTATCGACTGGCGTCGCCCGCCATCTTGCTTGTTGAGGCGGGCCACCGCGTGTGTCGTGGTGCCTGAGCCTCCGAAGAAGTCCAGCACGATCGCCAAGGGCTTGGTGCTGATGAAGAATCGAAGGATGTCCTCGACGGCGTAAAGCGACTTCGGGAAGGGAAACCTGCGGTCCGGCATCATCAGCTTCTGGAGGTTGGTTCCTCCCTGTTCGGCGTTGTGCGCGCCAATGCGCCATTGCGTGCCTGGAATGAACTTCGGTGAGTAGCCAGACGAGTCGACTCGGATCGAGTTATCTGGGCCTCGGCCGATGACCGGAAAGATGCCAGCCTCGACCTTTGATTGCTCGCCCCGCT
>CAXBAZ010001054.1:0-1529 GCA_963973395.1 uncultured Acidimicrobiaceae bacterium | reverse complement strand
TTCGACGGTGTGCCAGCCGTCGGACAGCCACAGCTCGGGCCGTTCGTAACCGCCGTCGGCGATGAATGCCGCCCACTCGCCGGCGGTCACCAACCGGTCCGCGAGCGCGAACGGATACGTGTAGGTCGAGTGACGCGGCAGCTCGTTGTCGAAGCAGAAGCCGTCGCCGGGCGCACCGATCTCGACCATCCCGGCGTCGAACTCGACCCAGCCCGGCGGTCGTGCCGGCCGCGATGCCACCTCGTCGGCAGGTCGGTACACGGGCCGGAGCGGATTGATCGACAACACGTGCTTGATGTCCATCAACGCCAGCTCCTGGTGCTGCTGCTCGTGGTGGACGCCGAGCTCGATGATCTCGGAGAACGCCGGATCCTCACCTCCGTGCGTGC
This sequence comes from uncultured Acidimicrobiaceae bacterium, assembly GCA_963973395.1. Classification (GTDB taxonomy): domain Bacteria; phylum Actinomycetota; class Acidimicrobiia; order Acidimicrobiales; family Ilumatobacteraceae; genus Ilumatobacter. The sequence goes on along the minus strand of CAXBAZ010001054.1, from coordinate 1,140 downwards.
CGAACAGGCGCAGCACGGAGGCGTCGACCGCAGCCCGGTACTCGCCCACCTCGTCGCAGCTCGGACGGCTCAACAGGCCCCGATCGGAGCGGGTGAACTGCGGACCGACACCGACGTAGTAACTGTTGAACAGTTCGCGGTACATGGGGTGCACGGGGGCGTGGTCGGGGTCGAAACGTCCGAGCACGAAGGTCTCGAAGAACCACGTCGTGTGGGCCCGGTGCCACTTCGTCGGGCTCACATCGGGCATCGACTGCACCGTCTGGTCCTCGGACGACAGCGGCGCCGCGAGCTGTTCGGTCAGGGCTCGCGTGGCGCGGAACGCATCACGAACCGTCGCAGCATGCATGGGTTGGGAAACGAGTGTCCCCATCGGAGTATTCCCCTCGGGTCGAGCTCCCGCCACGATCGAACGTAGCAGTGAGCCGGCGGCGCCGGCCCCTGTCGATCAGTTCCCGGCCAAGACGCTCCACAAACGCGCGTCGGGGGCCGCCCGGGCACCCGGATGTTGGATCACCCATGCCGAGATCGCCGTCGCACATCGTGCGGCCTCGACGGCCGAGGCCCCGCCAAGGTAGCGGGCGAGGAATGCGCCCGCGAACGAGTCGCCGGCGCCCGTCGCGTCGACGAGCTTGCTCGTGGCCGGGGGGATGTGATGCGCCTCGCCGGCCTGCCAGACGAGCGCACCGTCGGCGTCGAGCTTCAGGACCACGAGTGCACTCGGATAGAGCGCATCGAGCTCGCGTGCGATGTCGATCGGGTCGGTGGCGCCCGTCAGGACGGCACCCTCTTCCTTGTTGGGGAGGAACACGTCGATCCCCAGGTCGCGGGTCACCGACAGGAAGTGGTCGACGCCGACCTCCTCGATCATCTGGAACGAGCCGGGGTCGAATGACAGCGTGCCGCCCGACGCCTTCACGAGTCCGGCTGCGCTCCGTGGTGGATCGGTGAAGAACGACCATGCCGTGAGATGCAGGTGGCGGGCAGCGGCGATGACGTCGCGCGGGATCTCGCTGGGCAACAGGTCGAAGTCGGCGCCGTGGCCCGACACCATCGACCGCTCCCCCGTGTGGTCGACGAACACGGCGACCGAACCCGTCACGTTCGAGTCTGACTCGATCAGGTGGTACCCGACCGTCT
>CAXBAZ010001053.1:0-1532 GCA_963973395.1 uncultured Acidimicrobiaceae bacterium | reverse complement strand
GGGCTCGAAACCGTCGTCGGCGACCATCTGCGCCAGCTCCCTCGACGCCGTCCCGAACAGTTCCCACGTCAAGATCTCGCGCTCTTCAGCCATGTGCGTGCACGTTACAGGCTGGGTGTCGGGGCGCTCACAAACCGATGATGTCGATCGGCCGCACGGGGACCCGGTCGATGGAGTGCGTCCGACCGGCCTGCCGGACGGCGTCCCGGATCGCCGCCGCGATCGCCGGTGTGACCGAGATGCACGGCGGCTCGCCGACACCCTTGGCCCCCAGGGGCGACAGTGGTTCGGGATGCTCGACGAGGGTCGCCAGGACGGGCGGCATGTCGAGCATCGTCGGCAGGAGGTAGTCGGTGAAACTGGCGTTGCGGATCACGCCGTCGATCTGCACGATCTCCTCCATCACCGCGAGACCGAGTCCCTGGGCGATGCCACCCTCGATCTGGCCGGTGACCGAGAGCGGGTTCAGCGCACGTCCGACGTCTTGTGCGGTCGCGATCTGGACCACCTTCACGAGACCGAGATCGACGTCGACGTCGACGACGGCCCGGTGGGCGACGAAGGCGAACGCGACATGGCAGTTGCCCTGCCCCCGCTCGTCGAGTTCCTCGGTCGGACGGTGCCGGTAGACGGCGGTCTCGTCGATCACGCCGATCCGCTCGGCAGCGGTGGCATCGACGACCGGGACGCGCAACGTCCCGGTGGCGTCGACGACGTCGCGACCGTCGATGGCGAAGGATGCCGGGTCAATGCCGTGCTCCCGGCCGAGCTGCTCGAACAGCCGGCCGCGAACTGCTTCGCACGCCGCCTGCACCGCTCCCCCACTCATCCAGGTCTGGCGCGACGCCGATGTCGAACCGGCCGACCCGACACCCGTGTCGATCCGGTCGAACTCGACGTCGTCGACGCCGAGCACGGTGCGCGCGATCTGACCGGCGAGCGTCACGAACCCCTGGCCGACCTCGGCCGTGGCGAACTTCAGTGTCGCCACGCCGTCGACGAGGCGGCAGCGGGCGGTCGCGAAGTCGTCGAACCCTTCCGAGTACATCAGGTTCTTCATCGCGACGCCGTACCCGATGCCGCGGATCACGTGGCGCGCGTCGGCGGTGCGACCGGCCCCGCCGGGGAGGCGCATCACGTCGCCGTCGTGTCCGCCCACCGGTTCGTCGGGGAACGGCAGTGCGACCGTCTCGCGGATGCACTCCTCGACCGGTGCGACGCTCTCCATCGTCTGCCCGGTGATCATCACGTCACCCTTGCGCATCGCGTTGCGGAGCCGGATCTCCACCGGGTCGAGGCCACAGGCCGCGGCGAGCTTGTCCATCTGGGACTCGTGGGCGTAGCAGGCCTGCACGACCCCGAACCCGCGCATCGCGCCGCACGGGAGGTGGTTGGTGCGGACGGCGTAGCCCTCGACGACCGCGTTGGGGCAGCGGTACGGGCCCTGCGTGTGCGTGATCGCGTTGAGCAGCACGGCGGACGATGTGGACGAGTAGGCGCCGCCGTCGAACACGAACCGGGCCTCGATCTTC
>CAXBAZ010001052.1:0-1532 GCA_963973395.1 uncultured Acidimicrobiaceae bacterium | reverse complement strand
ACTGCACGAACTGCTCGTCGCGAGGATCCCCGAGCAGGGGCCCGGCCGGGTCGTGCACGGCGACTACGGCCCGCACAACAGCCTGTTCTCGCAGGCCGGTGAGGTCACCGCCGTGCTCGACTGGGAGATCGCCACGCTCGGCGACCCGCTCGCCGACTTCGCCTACTCGGTCAACGCGTGGGTCGAACCGGGCGATGCGGGCGTGTACGGCGCCGATCCGCCGACGGCGCTGCCGGGGTTCCCCAGCCGTGACGATCTCATCGCCCGGTACGGGGCGGCCACCGGCGCCGACCTTTCCGATCTGGCGTACTACCGCGCCTTCAATTCGTTCAAGACGGCGTGCATCCTGCACGGCGTGTACGCCCGCTACCGAGCGGGTCAGAAGAGTTCGGAGGGCGTCGACCTCGACATGCTGTTCGCCCGCATCGGCCTCTCGCTCGACGCCGCCGAGTCGACGTCGAACCAGATCGACTGACCGGCCCGAATTGCGACGTGTGCCAGGGCGCTCAGCGGATAGGTCGCTGCGCTCCTTTTCATTCCGCTGAGCTGCCCCCGTGACGATTGGTCGCAGTTCGCCGATCGGCTCACGCTCCAGGCACAACTCGCAATTCGTGGCGGGCCACGGGTGCGCACGTCGCGGGTCGAGGCGGCCATGACGCGTGGGGCGCTCGACGTTCGCCCGCGACAATCGGTTCACGACCGCAACGACCGGGAACTGTCGAGACATGGCGAAGTACGCGCTGAACGAATCTGCGGTGACACGAGCCCGGGAACTGATCGACGCCCACCAGTACGTCCTCGACAGTGACTGGGGTGAGGTCCAACCGGACGCCGAGGTCCAGAACTCCTATCTGGAGCGGCACTCGTGGGACGAGTATGCGCAGTGGCACCTCGGCCTGACCGAAGGTGCCTCCGACCAGACAAAGGCGCGACACGCGTTCGTGTTCGGTGATTTCCGTCGGGTGCATCGCAGCGGCTTGATCGCCTGCGTCTACCGCGCGGCCGAGTGGCGCCACAATGCGGTCGAGGTCGCGGCCCACGACCTCCTGCAGCGACTCGACCGCACAGCCGGCATCGTGTAGCGGATCCGGAGTCCGTCGCCTGCGGCAAGCTCAGGTCGACGTCGCCGGCGCACGCCTGCGGAGGCCCGGTATGCAGGCGACGGCGACGGCCGCGAGCACCGCTGCCAGGGCCGACGCTGTCCACCCAGCGGTCGACCACGTCCAGACGCCCGACCAACCGCCGTGGCTCACCGGCGCCACGTCGAGGCGCCCCAGCTCCTGGGCGCCGAACCATCCCATCCGCAGGTTCCACGAGTACTCACCCGGCGCGGAGGGGAACGTCACCGCAGCGATGTAGCGACCGGTCTCGCCTGCGCCGGTGGCGGGGAAGAACTGCACCGTCCCATCACCCAGCACGATCTCCACACCGACATCGTCGTCGAGATCGACGGGTGTCACGCCGTGCTGGAGAATCGTGAAGCCGACGTCGACGGTGCGACCGGCCGCCGCCTCCGGAATCGAGTCGATCGA
>CAXBAZ010001051.1:0-1535 GCA_963973395.1 uncultured Acidimicrobiaceae bacterium | reverse complement strand
GCGGCCACGCCCGACCCGGTGACCGGGAGTGACGACGAGGCGATCAGCGCCTCGTCGACCGGCCTGACCACCGTCGACGACTACTCGGTGCGTGCGGTGGCGACGACGTCGTCCGCAACGGTCTACGGCCAGGTCGTCACGTTCACGACCGGTGCGTCGATCGTGACCGACGATGTCACGCCGACGTACACGGGCTCGCCCGTCGTCGTCGCGGCGACCACGGTCCCGGTCGACCTGACGGTGTCCCGTACGTTCGTGGGAATCGACGGCACGGACTACCCGAGCTCGTCGACGCCGCCGACCGACGTCGGCACGTACGAGATGACCACGGTGTCCACGGATGACGACTTCGAAGGGTCCGAAACGGTCACACTCACGATCCAGCCGAAGCCCGCCGCCGTGACGGCGAATGCCATCGATCGCGACTACGACGGCACCACCGACGTGGAACTGACGCTCGACCTCGACGGCATCGTCTCGGGCGACGACGTCTCCGTTCTCACGGCCAACGTCACCGGAACGATGTCCGACGCCGGTGTCGGTGTCGACAAGAACGTCGATGTCAGCGTGAACGGATCGCTGTTGGACGGCGACGACGCCGCCAACTACGACGTGTCGATCGACGAGACCACCTCGGTCACCATCTCCCCGCTCTCACAAACACTCGAGTTCACCGTCGACGCGCCCGACCCTGCGTACGTCGGCCACACCTACATCCCGATCGCCGATTCCTCGGCCGACCTCGACGTGACGATCGTCGTCGACGCATCCAGCGGCGACGTGTGCTCGATCGACGACGGGATCGTCACGTTCGACGCCACCGGCACCTGTCTGGTGGTCGGCTCACAGTCGGGGACGGCGAACGTGTCCGCAGCGTCGCCGGTGTTCCAGACCTTCGACGTGACTCGCAACACCCAGAGCGTGCTGCTGTCGCTCGACGACGTCACGTTCGCCGACGGCCCGATCGCGCTGGCTCCGTTCATCGACGGCCGCCCGATCACCTACGTCGCCGGTCCATCCGCCGTCTGTTCGGTGAGCGGCGCGACACTCACACTCGACGGCGCGGGCGTCTGCTCGGTCACCGCGTCGCTGGCGGGTACCGCCGAGTTCCTGCCGGCCGAGGCGACCGACACGTTCGCCGTCGCCCGAATCCCCCAGACCGTCACGCTCCCCGCCTTGGGCACACCCCGACCGGGACAGCCGGTGTCGTTGCCCTCGACCACACCCGAAGGACTGCCGGTCGAATACACGGCTGGTCCGTCGTCGGTCTGTGTCATCGACGACGGGGCGCTCGTGATCGTCGGCAGCGGACGATGCGCCGTCACGGCCGTGCAGGCCGGCGATGCCACACGGGCACCGTTCAGCTCGACCACCTACTACGACGTCTCACTCACCACCGAGCCTGGCGAGCCTGGCGAACCTGGCGAACCTGGCGAACCTGGCGAACCTGGCGAACCTGGCGAGCCCGCCGAACCCGGCGGCGGTGGATACGCAGCGATCGACGCGACCCGCATCCTCGACACCCGTGAGGTGCC
>CAXBAZ010001050.1:0-1538 GCA_963973395.1 uncultured Acidimicrobiaceae bacterium | reverse complement strand
GCGTCGCTGCTCCGCAACATCCGTTCGACATGTTCGAAGAACGAGTCTGCGACTGTTGGGTCTGCCCGCTGGCCTCTCGGTCTGTCGGTGCTTTGGGGTGGTTGCAGCAACAGCTGTTGTCGTGTGCGCCGGTCATGTCTCGCTCCTTGTTGAGTCGTGAAGACGTTCTTATTGATGTATGTCATCGTCGTCTCGTTCGGGGTCCACGGCATCCGCAGTCACTACGCGTTGTCGTTGCAGAGATGCCGAAGCGTCACCGCCGACCGTGACACGGCACCTGGCGCGTTTGCTCTGCCGTTACGAGATCCGTCTCATTCAGCCCCAGCATTCATCGCAGCTGAGACGCCCGAGTCGCGCGGCGGTTCTGCCCCACACCAGGGGCGGTCGACACCGGCCCGGGGTGCGAACAGCTCGCCCCTCGTCGCCAAATCTGCGGTGGCAGCCGAGCTCGAACTCACCAGGTGTCGAGGAGCACGACGAGTCGCCCGGCGTGTTCGGCATCACCGCATCCCGAACCCGTAGCTCGTGCGGATGCCGCGCCCGACCGGGGGGTGGACGATGCCCTTAAACGTGATCGACCGATCGCGTCAGTACCGAAAGGACAAGAACCATGGCTACGACAACAACCACCGGACACGGGCAGGCAGACCTCCGCGTCGAGCATCTCAACGAGCACCGAACCGAGCCTGTCGCTTCGGCGACGCTGGCCGGCCTGCGCATCGCCACAGGCTTCGTTTTCCTGTGGGCCTTCTTCGACAAGCTATTCGGCCTGGGCTACTCCACCCCGTCAGAGCGGGCGTGGATCAACGGAGGATCCCCGACCAAGGGGTTTCTGGGCAGCATCGAGGCCGGCCCGTTCGCCTCCACCTTCCGATCGATCGCCGGCGACTGGTGGGTCGACTGGCTGTTCATGGTCGGGCTGCTTGCGGTTGGCCTCGCCGTGATGCTCGGCGTCGGGCTGCGGCTGGCAGCGGTGAGCGGCACCGTGCTCGTGGCGCTCATGTGGATCGCCGAATGGCATCCCGCCCGGTTCACGTCGGCTGGTGAGCCCACCGGCTCGACCAACCCGCTGGTCGACTACCACGTGATCTACGCGTTGGCGTTGATTGTCATCGCGGTCACCGCTGCGGGCGACCGCTGGGGGCTCGGCCAGGCGTGGCGGCGGCTACCGATCGTCCGGCGCCACGCCTCCACCCTGTCATGACCGCACCGGCCGGGCCTCTCACCGACCCGAGGAGGCCACCATGCGCGCGCTCGCCTACCACGGTCCGGACCCAGGGCGTGGGTGGAGGTGCCCAAGCGGCCTGCCGACACGGACGGGATCGTCGGGTCTACGCAGTGAAAGTCTGCGGCCCCGATTCACCCATCCTGAAAGGCGACGTGACCGAGGTGGCCGACGGCCGCATCCTCGGTCACGAGCGCAACGTCCGCAGCGACGTCGCAGCAATGGCGCTGTCGCGAGATTGGAGCGACAGGTGAGATCTGTGAGCGATCACTGAAAACTGACATTCACGATCATTGAAAACCGACGTGGGTGT
>CAXBAZ010001049.1:0-1540 GCA_963973395.1 uncultured Acidimicrobiaceae bacterium | reverse complement strand
GGACAGCCTCGTGGTCGGCGACCAGATCGCTGAGGACCGAGGCTGGGCCATCGGTGACACCGTCGACATGACGTTCGTCGACGGCGCCTCACTCACGGTCACCGTCGAGGCGATCATCGATCAGACCGTGGCCATCCCGCCGATGATCGCGGCCTACGACACCGTCGCCCCGCACGGGGTCGGCCTCGATCACCTCGTCCTCGTGTCGGGCAGCTCCGCCACGCTCACAACGGTCGACAGCACCCTCGCCACGACACCGACAGCGACATCGACCACCGTCGACGAGTACGCCGCCTCGCTCGCCGGATCGCTCGACACACTCCTGACCCTGGTGATCGGATTCCTCGGACTCGCCGTCGTCATCGCTGTACTCGGCATCGCCACCACCATCGGCCTCTCGGTCCACGAACGCACCGCCGAACTCGGTGTCCTGCGAGCAGTCGGCATGAGCCGCGGGCAGCTGAAGCGCTCGATCCGACTCGAATCGATCGTCGTCGCCCTGTTCGGCACCGTCCTCGGACTCGCGATGGGCGTCGGGTTCACGTGGGCGGCGCTCACCACTCTCGACGACGACGGATTCACCGCCCCGGTCGTGCCCACCCAGACCCTCGTGCTCATCACGATCGGCGCGCTGCTCGCCGGAACCGTCGCCGCCGCGCTCCCCGCACGACGGGCCGCTCGCAAACCTGTCCTCGACGCCATCCACGCCGACTGAAGTGCCCCTCGGGTCTGTCAGATCAGGTGCACCAACGATCTGACAGACCCGATCCCGGGGTTTGGACGCCCGTCACCGTCGGCGGTCGAACCGCCAGCAATCGGCCGCCGCGAGCGAACAGCTGCGGTGCCACCGCCGATCACCCCTCCATCTGGTCAGCCTTGCAGCGGTGTCCTCCAGCGCCAGGGGACGTCGACCGCCTTGGTGATGCCGACGCGGGGCCCCACACGCGGGTCGCTCGGCGATGGCACGCCGTCGTCGTACAGCCCGACACCAAGGCCGCTGAGGAGGTCGGTGCCGTCGTGGGTCCGATCGATCCCGAACGCCTGGCACAGCTTGCCCGGCCCGTCTGCCAGCTGCCGACGGCCCGATCGACGTGACGACATCAGGTCGAGACCGGCGACGGGCTCGACGGCTCGGAGCAGCACGGCGGCACCGACCCCCTCGGGTCCCGTCACCACGTTCGCACAATGGTGCATGCCGTACGAGAAGTACACGTACAGGTGGCCGGCGGGCCCGAACATCACCGCGTTGCGCTCCGTACGACCCCGGAACGTGTGGCTCGCCGGATCGTCCTCGCGGTAGGCCTCGACCTCGACGATGCGCCCGATGCACTCGCCGTGCACGAGCAGCTTGTTCAGCAGGACCGGCGCCACGTCCGGGGCGTCGGCCGCGAGCAACCGCCGGGAAACTCGCCGCACGGCGTCAGAGCTCGTCGAGCGCAGCCCGCTGGCGTTCGAGCATGGCCCGGTACCGGACGAGCTGATCCGGCAGGGCGACGTGGCCGGCCGCGCCGCGCGACGTGCGCATCGTGACCCCGACACC
>CAXBAZ010001048.1:0-1541 GCA_963973395.1 uncultured Acidimicrobiaceae bacterium | reverse complement strand
CGGTCGGGGGGTCGAGTTTGCGGATCGCTTCGGCCTCGGTCCGCCGCATACGTTCGACCGACAGCGACTTGAAGAAGTTGTAGAGGTACTCGTTGAAATCGCCGGCCCGCCACCCGGTCCACCGGGAGGACAGGAACAGCGAGTTGGACCAATCGACCGCCCGGTCGGCGGTCACCTGCTCGACCAGCGGTCGGGGGATGTCGAACCGGAACGAATAGGGCTCGCCGTCGTACCGACGGATCTCGGCGTTCGGGAAGTCGATGACGAGCTCGAGGTCGCCCGCCCGGAACAGACAGTTGGCTCCGACCGCGCCGCACAGGGTGGGCGCCATGCGCAGCAGCGGTTCCCACCACGCAGCCAAGGTCGCCAGCAGATCGGTCGACTCGCTCGGCCAGCGTGACGTCATGTCGTCGAGCCACGGTGTCCAGTCGGCCTGGTACCGGCGGAGGTAGGCCTCCTTGTCGTCGAAGATCGCCGCGACCTCGGCGTCGGGCATCGGATGACGAGTGACGATCTCGTCGGGACCGACCTCGAACTCGGTGCCCGGAATTGCCAGCTCGCCTCGAAGCCCGCGTGCGGCCAACAGTTCGAGGAACGACCGCTGGTCGGGGAAGATCGACATCTCGTCGCCGTCGATCACGTTGAGGTGCCAGAGATCCGGGTCGAGGAACGCGGGCGGTCCGGCGCTGGGCACGACCGCCCGCGCGCCGATCGCCTCGACGTACTTCATCGCCCGCGTGAACTGGCTGTCGACCTTCGCCTCGCACAACCGGCGCTTCTCGTCGTCGGGCATGTCGTACACCATCGGATACCAGATCGCACCGGAGTACTGGAGCCAGTGCAGGTCGACCGGCCCGTGCGAGCGGAGTGCGTCGAGGTCGGTCGTGCGGCAGTCGTTCTGGTTGACGAGGCGCGATCGGCCGTCGGACACCATCATCGCCGAGTCGCCGCCGGGGCCATCGGTGATCGACACCTCGGTGTGGATCGCGATCGTCAGCCCGGGCGCGATCTCCATCTCCTCGCCGTCGACGGTCGGCACGAACTCGGTGAAGCCGAGCCGGCCCAACGTGCGGCGCTGCTCACGGGTGGGGTAGCCGGGGAGCAGGATCGGGATGTCACGTCGCAGGTGCTCGCGCAGCCACGGCTCGTCGTGGTGATCGGCGTGGAGGTGCGTGACGTAGAGGAAGTCGGCGTGCTCGATGCGCTCCAGCAGATCGTCGCTCAGCTGATCGTTGCGGGGGAAGACGAACCACGAGCCGAAGAACGCCGGGATGAACCACGGGTCGCACAGGATCGATCCCCCGTCGGTTTCGACGAGCATTCCAGCGTGTCCGATCGACGTGGCGCGCATGGGTCGGAGGGTATCGGCCACTCGGGCGACGCACCGGCCGGTCGGCGTCAGGAGGGGCGGAGTCGTGGTGGGTCAGGCGACGGGCGGATCGGTGTACTGCTGCCCGGCTCGTGAGACGTGCTCGGTCCACTGACCACCGTCCCAGTACCGGAGCTCGAATCGGGACGACGGGTCCGCGTACCAGCCGGCC
>CAXBAZ010001047.1:0-1542 GCA_963973395.1 uncultured Acidimicrobiaceae bacterium | reverse complement strand
GGAACACGGTGACGAAGTTCGGGCGCCCGCCGTTGACGGCGGTCACGGTGAGCACCACCGCCGACGCATCGGCCGACACGCCGTGCTCACCGGCCAGGACGACCCGGATTCGGTTCGGCCGCGGCGTCGAGTAGTCGTACTCCGCGGCCCGGCGGGTGTCGACGACGCGGACCGCGGCCAGCAGCGTGACGAACCTGCTGGCACGGGGTGGGCTCGCAGCCCGGGTCACGCCGGCGGGCACCGTGGCACCCAGCACCGCGGCACCCGCTGCCGCTCCGGCCCCGGCGAGGAACCGACGCCGACCGAGTCGCGCCGAACCGACGGCGTCGTCGGACGAGCGGCCGGGCGGGTTCACGATGTCGTTGCTCGTCATGTCGACTCCGTCGGTCACGCCGGCGGCGCGGTTCGGTGGCGGGCGATCTCGTACGTGGCGAGCGCCGCCGCGGCCGACACGTTGAGCGAACTCAGACGCCCCGACATCGGGATGCTGACGATCATGTCACAACGCTCGCGCACCAGGCGCGAGAGTCCCGCTCCCTCGGCGCCCAGCACGACACAGACGGCGTCGGTCGCGAGGTCGGATATCTCGAACAGTGTCCGGTCGGCGGCGTCGTCGAGACCGATCACCCAGATGCCGGCATCGCGCATCCGCTGCAGCGTGCTCGGCAGCCCCGAGACGACGGCGATCGGCATGTGCTCGATCGCCCCGGCCGACGCCTTCGCGACGGTCGGCGTGACGTGCACGGCCCGGTGACGCGGCACGACGACGGCGTCGACGCCGGCCCCGTCACAGCTCCGCACGATCGCGCCGAGGTTGCCCGGGTCGGTGACGCCGTCGACCGCGACCAGGAACGGCGGCTGCGCTCCGCGACGACGGAGGAACTGGCCGAGGTCGGCCTCCTGCAGCGGCGCCGCCATCGCCAGCACACCCTGCGGCGCTTCGCTGCGAGCGGTCGTCTCCAACCGCTTGCGGGCGACGTACGTGATCGGCACTCGGTTGGCAGCGGCGATGGTCTGGATGTCCTCGACCGCTTCGGAGTCCTGTAGCTCGGACGAGATCCAGATCTCGTGCACCTTGCGACGTTGCGCCAGCATCAGCTCGCGCACGGCCTGACGTCCCTCGACCTGTTCGCCGCCGAGGCCCTTGTTGCTGCGTGTCGGCTTGGGATCGCCCTCGCGACGGGTCGGACCGGTGCGGCCGGCACCACGACTGCGCGGTGGGCCCGAACGACGACCGGCGGCCGCGCGCCCGCCGCGCCCCTGCCCCGGTCCACGCTTCTGTCGCCCGCTCACGACGTCGCCTCGGACGTGAGCACGGCGACAGCGAGCGCCATGATGCCCTCGCGGCGTCCGATCGCGCCGAGTCCCTCGGCCCGTCGGCCCGACACCGTGACCGGTGCCCCGGCTGCCTTCGTCAGATTGCGCTCCATCTCGTCCTTCCGCGGTGCGATCTTCGGGCGTTCGCACACGACCTTCACGTCGATGTTCCCGATCGACCACCCAGCTTGTCTGACGAGCCCGGCAACCACTGACAGCAACTCG
>CAXBAZ010001046.1:0-1544 GCA_963973395.1 uncultured Acidimicrobiaceae bacterium | reverse complement strand
TCGAACGACACCGTGCAATCGGGATGTGCGCACGTGCGGTGCATGGCCCGCAGTGCTCGCCGTTGCGATCGAGTCGCCGTGCGCTTCGACTTCCCGACGTCGAGCGCCTGACCGGCGCCGTCGAGGACGACCGGGAGGAGCTCCGCCTCGCAGCACAGTCGGCGAACGGTGGAGACCGGGAGTGGCATCCCGTTGTCGGTCTCGCAGATGCCTCGGGACTGCAAGCCGTCGAGCAGCGAGCGATGGTCGATGAGGACGGTGATCTCCGGAACACGATCGGCGCGTTCGCCGCCGCCGATCGCTGCGACGACGGCGTCGACCGTGAGTTGATCCCATGGCGTGCGCCGATTTCCGTCGCGTTGGCGCAGTGTCGCCCGGCTGGCCTCGATCGCCGCCCACAGGGCACGGTCGCGTACCGGATCGAGCTCGAGGTGGGTGTGGCACATGCCGGTGCGCTTGTCGACCCAACGTCGCACGTTCGCAGCCGCCCGCTGGCGATCGAGTTCGTCGGCGTCGGACGTGGCCGCAGCCTGGGCGGTGAGACTCTTGGCGAGTTCGCGGCAGCTGTGTTCGAACGCGTCGACGCCGAGCCGGGTGGCGTCGACGAGCAGGTCGTCGTGCCGGGCGTTGAACTCTGCTGTCGTGGCGTCGTCGAGGTTGCGGGTCGCGTTGGCGATCGCGTCGACGTGTCCCGCCGCCACGGTTCCGGCCGTGAGCGCGTCTTCGAAACCCGGCAGTGCCGTGCAGATGCGCTCACGTTCGTTCGCCGCGTTGGCGTCTTTCGACGAGTTGCGGCCGTGCCGTGACAGCGTGTTGCGGGGGTCGTCGGCGCGACCTTCCGCAGCCAGGGCGCGCTGCCGACGCGTGGCTCGGACCTGCAGCGAGTCGCACCAGCTCTTCAGCTGGGCGACCTGCGACGTCAGCACGGCGAGTTCGTCGCTGTCCATCACGTCTGGGTCGGCGGCGCGCAACGCCGCGAAGAGGGCCTCGGTGTCCGGTGGGCTCATGTCGTCTCCGATCTGTCGTTCGAGATCGGGGAAGTCGGATTGGTGTTCATCATGCCGGAAGGGTGTCGCAGAGTTGAGGAGCGGGCCGGCTGAACGAACGGTCGAATTTCCCAACCCCCGAATGTCGGATCGTTGAACGGTCGAGACGTCTTGACAGATAATGTTGTCAAGACCTATCGTGCAGGGCGTGGACGAGGTCCGAGTGCTCGCCGATGCTGCCGCGGTGGAAGCGGCGCTCGATCCGATCCGGTCCTCGATCCTCGACGCGTTGGCTGAGCCGGGTTCGGCGACCACGATCGCGGCGGCGGTCGGGTCGACCCGCCAGAAGGTGAACTATCACCTGAAGGCGTTGGAGAACCACGGGCTGGTCGAGTTGGCGGAGGAACGCATGTGGGGCGGCATCACCGAGCGGGTCGTCCGTCGCACGGCTCGTCACCTGGTCGTCGATCCCGACGTGCTGCAGGGTTCGGCGATCGATCCGAACCAGGTCGCCGATCGTCTGTCGGCTGCATATCTGATCGCGGTCAACGCCCGGGC
>CAXBAZ010001045.1:0-1545 GCA_963973395.1 uncultured Acidimicrobiaceae bacterium | reverse complement strand
GAGCGACGGCGACGATTTCGCCGAAGCCGCACGGCGCGTCGCCCTCGAATCACGTCTGGCGACCCTGCCCGCCGGCTGGTAGCGAGCCCACCACCATCAGGTCCGAACTCCGCCGATCACGGCCCGTCCGGTCGGTCATGATGACGGCATGACGCCTGAACGACGCCGCCCCCGCTTCTTCGAACTCCACACCCGCGCCCAGGTGTTCGTGATGCCGAACCCGTGGGACGTCGGATCGGCGAAACTGCTCGCCGGACTCGGGTTCGACGCCCTCGCCACCACCAGCGCCGGCTTCGCCTGGTCGACGGGTCGCGACGACTACGGCATCACCCGCGACCAACTCGTCGCGCACACCGCGTCGATCGCGGCCGCGACCGACCTACCGCTGAACGTCGACAGCGAGCGATGTTTCGCCGACGACGGCGACCTCGACGGCGTCGCCGAGACCGTCGGGCTGCTCCACGACGCCGGAGCCGCCGGCTGCTCGATCGAGGACTGGAACGGACCGGCCGACCGGATCGACCCGATCGACGTCGCCGTCGAACGGGTGGGCGCCGCCGCCCGAGCCGCCCACCGTGCGGACGACCCGATGGTCCTGACGGCTCGTTGCGAGAACTTCCTGCACGGCATCACCGATCTCGACGAGACGATCGAGCGGCTCGTCGCCTATGCCACCGCCGGTGCCGACTGTGTGTACGCCCCCGGCCTGCACACGGTCGAGCAGATCGGGCGGGTCGTCGACGCCCTCGACGTACCGATCAACGTGTTGGCGTTGCCCGGTGGGCCGACCGTCGCGGAGATCGGTGCCGCCGGTGGCCGGCGGGTCTCGATCGGCGGTTCGCTGGCCAGCACGGCGTACGGCGCGATGATGGTCGGCGCCCGTGAACTCCTCGAGAGTGGCACCAGCAGCTACCTCGCCACGCGCCTCGACGGCGACGACCGCCGTTCGCTGAACTGACCGGTCGGTGGCGCCGACCCGCCGGTGCGCCGCTCAGCCGTGCAGGACCTTGACGCCGATGATGCCCGGCGCCGCACGGAGCTGATCGACCAGCGGTCCGGGCACCTCGTCGGTGAGCGTCAGCACCATGGTCGCGTTGCCGCCCGATCCGACCCGACCGACGTCCATGTCGGCGATGTTGACGCCTGCGTCGCCCAGCATCACCCCGACCGTGCCGATCACACCCGGCCGATCGTCGTTGTTGATCACCATCATGTGCCGGGCGGGCGGTACGTCGACCGAGTGACCGTCGACCTCGACGATGCGTGGCTCGCGCCGGCGGCCGGCGAGCGTGCCGGAGATGCTGTGGTCATCACACTTCAGCGAGATCAGGTTCACGTACTCGTCCGTGTCGACACACGTGACTTCGCGCATCGAGATGCCGGCCGCCTTCGCCATGCTCGGCGCGTTCACATAGCTGACCGGATCGTCGGAGATCCGGCTGAAGAAGCCCTTGAGCACGGCGAGGCCGATGATGCGGGTGTCGTACGCCGCGATCTCGCCCTCGCAGCTCAGATCGAAGTTGTCGGGCGAGCTGCCGTGCAGCG
>CAXBAZ010001044.1:0-1547 GCA_963973395.1 uncultured Acidimicrobiaceae bacterium | reverse complement strand
AGCGACGGCGCACAAACTGACGCCGCATGCAGAAGGAACTGCCGTGCCCTCAATGTGCCTGCTTGAGACTTCGGGCAGGCGTTGCGACTGGTTCGTAGCGTTCAGGGGCCCTGCGGGGATGCTCACGAAGTGCCTGCCGCCCGTCATCTCGACGGGTCTGGCTTCCGAACGAACAGCACTCCCGCAGGGCCTCGCCGCGGTGTGGCTCGAAAGAGGAACGAGCACGAACCATCCAGAAGCAGGAGTGCCCTCCGCGGTTCCCATCCGATGAACCCGAAGGAGCATCGTGAACGTGATGATCGGAGTCGACCCGCATAAGGCGACTCACACAGCGGTTGCCATTGATGGCAGCGAAGTGGAACTGGCCCGCAAGCGGGTTCGAGCGACGACCGCACAGGTCGAAGAGCTCTTGGGTTGGGCTGCGCCGTTGGGCTCGAGAACGTGGGCGGTCGAGTCCGCCAACGGACTCGGCTATCTGCTCTCTCAGCAGCTCGTCGCCGCCGGTGAATCGGTGCTCGACGTACCACCCACCCTCGCTGCTCGAGCTCGTGTGCTGGCCACCGGCCGTTCGAACAAGAACGACCCCAACGACGCAATCTCGGTTGCTGTGGCCGCCCTGCGTTTCGACGGCCTGCGTCCTGTCGTGGCGGCTGGCCACACCGAGGTCCTACGTCTGCTGGCCAAGCGCAACATCGATCTCGGCAAGCACCGCACCCGGCTCGTCAGCCGCATGCACGCCCTGCTCATCGAGCTCGCCGCCGGCGGAATCGCCAAAGAAATCAACGCTTCTGACGTCGACCGCTTCCTCGCCGAAGTCACCCCACGAACCCCGGTCGAGCAGATGCGCTGCGACCTTGCCGTCGAGCTCCTCGACGACATCCGCCGCCTCGACGCCCAACTCAAGGAATCGCACCGCAGGATCCGCCAGGCCATCAAGGCGGCCGACACCAGCGTGACCGACGTGTTCGGGATCGGTCCGATCATCGCCGCCATGCTCATCGGGTACTCCGGCGACATCACCCGCTTCGCGAACCGTGACGCCTACGCCGCCTACAACGGCACCGCTCCCATCGAGTTCTCCTCGGGCGGTCGCACCGTTCACCGGGTCTCGAACCGGGGCTGCCGCCAGCTCAACCATGCCCTTCACTTGAGCGCCATCTGCCAACTGCGCCAGCCTCACTCCGAAGGTCGCGCCTACTTCGAGCGTCGCCTCGCCGAGGGCAAGACCAAAAAGGAAGCCCTCCGAGCGCTGAAACGCCAACTCAGCAACGTCGTCTACCGCCACCTCATCGCCGACGCTCGCCGATAGCGGGCCCGGGAGGACAAGAGGGAACGACTCCAAGCCTGCGTGACCGGCTCACATCCCTGAACACCGGCTCTTCGGCAAGGTCACTCCCGGACCCACCCCCACGCTACGCACGCCGCCCCGACCGCGGCTCAGTGAACCGCGCCCTCGAGCCCCCGAAATGTCCCCTTGACCCAAAGAGGATTCGTTTGGTGACGGTTCGGGCGACGTATCGGTGCACACGGCGAGCGGCACCGACGGG
>CAXBAZ010001043.1:0-1550 GCA_963973395.1 uncultured Acidimicrobiaceae bacterium | reverse complement strand
CGAGTCGTTGTACACGAACGAGTTCATCGACCCGAGCATCGGGTTCTGATCCGTGCCCGTCTCGTCGCGTGTCCCGCTGGTCGACCTCACGGGGAGCGACGCGCCCGGCCGCGCCCGTGACGCCGTGGTCGCGACCATCGCCCGGGCGTGCGAGGACGCGGGTTTCCTCGTCGTGCAGGGCCATGGCGTGCCCCGGGAGGCGATCGGCGACATCGAGTCGAACGCGCGTGAGTTCTTCGCGCTGCCCGATGCGGAGAAGCTCCGGTGCAGCCGGACCGGAGGTGCGTACCGGGGCTTCACCCCTGCCGAGCGATCGGCCCTCGCCGCCTCTCGGGGTGTGGAGACGCCTCCTGACCTGTGCGAGCTGTTCACGATCAACCGGTTCGACGATCCGGCCGTGGCGCGACGAGCAGGTCTGCGGCCCGGGCGCGAAGCGTTCTTCGCGCCGAACGTGTGGCCCGAACGCCCGGCGGGTTTCCGGCACGCGTTCGAGCACTATTACGGCGTGATGGAAGACCTCGCCGCCCGTCTGATGCGGCTCATGGCCTCGGCGCTCGACCTCGAGGAGGAGTGGTTCGCCGAGAAGCTCGCGGACCACATCACCAACCTGACGGTCAACCACTATCCGGCGATCGCCGCACCACCCGCGCCCGGACAGCTCCGCCGCGGCGAGCATTCCGACTGGGGGAGCCTCACGATCCTCTACACCGACGGTGAGCCCGGGTTGCAGATCCGGTCGCCGGCCGGCGTGTGGGAGGACGTCCCGGTCGTGCCCGGGGCGTTCGTGATCAACCTCGGTGACCTGATGGCCCGTTGGACCAACGGGCGCTGGACGTCGACGACGCACCGGGTGGTCGTGCCGTCCGACGGCCACCGCGACCGGATCTCGATCGCGTTCTTCCAGCAACCCGCGTACGACGCCGTGATCGAGTGCATCCCCACCTGTGCGACACCCGACACTCCGCCGTCGTTCGAACCGATCACGTCGGGCGAGTGGATCGTGTCGATGCTCGACAAGACGCTGTACTGAGATCTGGAGTTGGCATGAGAGAGGTCTCCGACGACGCCCGACCCGGCCACGTCCGGGCGCTCGTGGCCGCGTTCGAACAGGCGAGGATCGGCCTGGACGAGGGAGGCGTCCCCATCGGCGCCGTCCTCGTCGACGCGTCGGGCGAGGTCATCGGCGCCGGGCGCAATGGAACGGTGCAGCTCGACGACCACCTGATGCACGCCGAGACGGCGGCCGTGAGGGCTGCGGGCAGATTGTCGGACTATGCGTCGACGATGCTGGTCACCACGATGACGCCGTGCTGGTACTGCGCCGGACTGGTCAGGTTCCTCGGCATCGGGTCGGTCGTCGTCGGCGACGGTCGGTCGTGGTCGACCGAGGCCGTGGCCTGGCTGGCCGATGCCGGTGTCGCCGTGTCGGTGATCGACGACCCAGCCTGCATCGAGTTGTTCTCCTCGTGGCTCGCGACCGGTCCGGCAGCGTGGGCGCTGCCCGACAGTGTCGACGGGAACGACAGTGGCTCGTGACGCTGTTCCGGTTC
>CAXBAZ010001042.1:0-1551 GCA_963973395.1 uncultured Acidimicrobiaceae bacterium | reverse complement strand
CAAGCTCGCGGATGCGATGGAGGCTCGCGGCGACGAGATCATGCATCTCGAGTGTGAGAACACCGGCAAGCCGTACGAGGTGCACCGCGACGAGGAGATGGGTCCGGCGGTCGACAACGTCCGGTTCTTCGCCGGCGCCGCGCGTCACCTCGAGGGCAAGGCGGCGGGGGAGTACATGGCCGGGATGACGTCGTTCGTGCGTCGTGAGCCGATCGGCGTCTGCGCCCAGGTCGCCCCGTGGAACTATCCGATGATGATGGCGGTGTGGAAGTTCGCCCCGGCGATCGCGGCGGGCAACACCGTGGTGCTCAAGCCGAGCGACACGACACCGGCGACCACCGGGCTGATCGCGGAGATCGCCGCCGAGTTCCTGCCCCCCGGTGTGTTCAACGTCGTCAACGGTGACCGCGACACCGGGCGCAAGATGGTCGACCACGACACGCCGGCGATGGTGTCGGTCACCGGTTCGGTGCGTGCCGGCATGCAGGTGGCCGAGGCCGCGTCCCGCACGTTGAAGAAGGTGCACCTCGAACTCGGTGGCAAGGCGCCGGTGGTCGTGTTCGACGACGCCGACATCGCCAAGGCGGCCGAGGACATCGCCGTCGCCGGGTACTTCAATGCCGGGCAGGACTGCACGGCCGCAACCCGCGTGCTCGTCAGCTCCAAGGTCGCCGGCGACTTCGTCGCGGCGCTCGCCGAACAGGCCAAGGGCACTCGCGTCGGCGGCCCCGACGCGACCGACGTGCTGTTCGGGCCGGTCAACAACGCCAACCAGCTCGCCCACGTGAGCGGCTTCATCGAGCGTGCCCCGGACCACGCCACCGTGGCTGCCGGCGGCAATCGCATCGGCGATCGCGGCTACTTCTTCGAGCCGACCGTCGTCTCCGGGCTCCGCCAGGGCGACGAGATGAGCTCGAAGGAGATCTTCGGTCCCGTGATCACCGTCCAGGAGTTCGACGAGGAATCCGAGGCGATCGCCTGGGCCAACGCCGTCGACTACGGGCTGTCCTCGAGCGTCTGGACGCGTGATGTCGCCCGGGCGATGCGGATGTCGAAGGCGCTCGACTTCGGCTGCGTCTGGATCAACACCCACATCCCGTTCGTCTCGGAGATGCCGCACGGGGGCTTCAAGAAGTCGGGCTACGGCAAGGACCTGTCCGCCTACTCGCTCGAGGACTACACGCGACTCAAGCACGTGATGATCAACCTCGAGACCTGACGTGGCGTCGAATCGTTCCCCGAAGGTCGCCGTGGGTCCCGAGCCGGCGCCTTCATGGCTGGCCGATGCCGTGGTCGACGGCGGCGGCATCCTGGTCGCGCCCTCCGAGGCCGATGCGATCGTGTGGGCCGACGTGGCGTCGCCCGACGAGTTGGCGCGCGTCGTCGAGGCCGCGACCGACGCGACCTGGATCCAGCTGCCGTGGGCCGGTGTCGAACGTTTCACGGATCTGCTCGACCACGACCACGTGTGGACGTGCGGCAAAGGTGTCTACGCCGACCCGGTCGCCGAGATGGCACTCGCGCTCGGGCTCGCCGGGCTCCGCAACATCC
>CAXBAZ010001041.1:0-1552 GCA_963973395.1 uncultured Acidimicrobiaceae bacterium | reverse complement strand
CCCGCTGCGCCGGAAGTGACCAGAACGGAGATCCGGTTCGACGGTGTCGGTCACCTGCTCGCCCGTGAAGGGCATCCCCGCGACGCTGGAGTACGTCGAGCGGCTGCTCGCGCTCGGGCATCGACCGATTCCGCACATCGCGGCGCGGCTCGTCGACGGGCCCGACGCGGCGCACGACCTCGCCCGGTGGGTCCGTGAACACGGGGTGTCCGAGGTCTTCGTGGTGGCCGGCGACGCGCCCGAACCGGTCGGTGTCTACGACGGCGCGGTGCCGTTCCTACGCGACTTTCTCGCCGCCGGCCCCGGTGTCGATCGGGTCGGAATCACCGGGTATCCCGACGGTCACGCGATGATCGGTGACGTCGAGCTCGACGAGCAGCTGCGGGCGAAGCAGGCTGTGCTCGACGAGTTCGGCGTGGGCGGCTGGATCTCGACCCAGATGTGCTTCGATGACGACATGATCCGGGGCTGGATCGGCGCTCGGCGGGCAGCGGGGATCACGCTGCCGATCCGACTCGGAGTTCCCGGAGTCGTCGACCGGACGCGCCTGATGAAGATGGGAACCCGTCTCGGGATCGGCGCGTCGATGCGGTTCCTCGCCAAGAACCGGTCGACCGTGATGCATCTGATGGCACCCGGCGGTTTCGACCCGACGGAGCTGGTCGTCGCCTTCGCGGACGATGCCGATCGCCTCGGCATCGAGGCGTTGCACGTCTTCACGTTCAACGCCGTCGCCGACACCCGTGCCTGGCAGGAGGCGATCGTGGACGGAGCGACCGCGACGTGAGCGATGTCGTGAGCGAGTACGACGCGATCGTCATCGGGGCCGGAGTGATCGGTTCGTCGATCGCGCTGGAACTGGCGCGCGGTGGGCGCTCGGTGGTCGTCGTCGACAAGGGGCCCGGCCCCGGTGCCGGCTCGACCAGTGCGTCGTCGGCGATCATCCGGTTCAGCTATTCGACACGCGACGCGATCCTGACGGCGTACGAGGCGGCGGCGATGTGGAACGACTGGCCGGGCCACCTCGGCACCACCGATCCCGACGGCATGTGCCGCTTCATCCCGACCGGCAACCTGATCCTCCGGACGACCGGCTACGACGGGGTGAGGATGCTCGAACTGTGGGACGAGTTCGGCATCGACTACGAGGATCTCGGCGGCGACGAGCTCGCCACCCGATATCCGTGGCTCGACACCGGCAAGTACTACCCGCCGAAACGGATCGACGACCCGGCCTTCGCCGATGACCCGGACGGTCGATTGACCGCGATCCTGAGCCCCGACGCCGGGTTCATCGACGACCCCATGCTGGCGGCGAAGAACCTCGCATTCGCGGCTCGCGGACATGGCGCCGAGTTCCGGTTCCGCAGCGAGGTCGTGGCGATCGACCGGACCAGCGGTACGGCGGGCGGCGACGCGGTGGCGGGCGTCACGCTCGCCGACGGCTCGGCGATCGCGGCGCCGATCGTCGTCAACGTCGCCGGACCCCACTCGAGCGCGATCAACCGCCTTGCCGGGGTGACCGACGACATGACGATCGGTCACCGCGCGC
>CAXBAZ010001040.1:0-1552 GCA_963973395.1 uncultured Acidimicrobiaceae bacterium | reverse complement strand
ACACCGCCTGCTGCCGATCTACATCGGCAGCCCCGAGGCGGCCTCGATCCACTATGCGCTGGAGGGCATCGACCCGCCTCGTCCCCTGACCCACGATCTCTTCATCTCCGTGATCGATCAGCTCGGTGCCAGCCTGTCGAAGGTCGTCGTGACCGAGGTCCGTGACCACACGTACTACGCCGAGCTCCACCTGACCGTCGGCGACGACGAACAGATCATCTCGAGTCGCCCGTCCGATGCGATCGCCCTGGCCGTTCGCTGTGAGGCGCCGCTGTTCGCCGAGAGTGCACTGCTCGAAGAGGTGGGCCAGATCCCCGAGCCCGAGCCCGAGGAAGAGGCCGAGGAGATCATCGACGAGTTCAAGGACTTCATCGAGAGCGTCAGCCCCGACGACTTCGCCTCCTGAGTCGCCGCCGCGACGGGGATCACCCCTGGTCAGCCGCGTAATCGTTCCCAACCGTTGACGCCGCGCGCGCCCGCACGTAGGCTCACACGTCCGTAGTTACACCGCTGTGCCGGTGACTGCGGACCTGGTTGGGGCAGGCAGCTGCGGCTCCGCAGCACGACGGAACGAGGATTCGATGAGCGAGGGATACAGCGGAACACAGGCAGCCAAGGTGGTCGGTATCACTTACCGGCAGCTCGACTACTGGGCTCGGACCGACCTGATCCGACCGTCGCTGTCCGATGCCTCCGGCAGCGGCAGCCGGCGCCAGTACAGCTACAAGGACCTGCTCGAGCTCCGCGTGATCAAGACCCTGCTCGACGCCGGCATCAAGCTCGAATCCGTGCGCGACGTCTTCAGCTACCTGCGTGAGCACGTCGGCACCGACATCGCGTCGGCGCACCTGGTGATCAACGGCAGTTCGGTCGTGCTCGCACGGGGCGACGAGCTGATCGACGTGCTGGCCCGGGGTCAGGGTGTGCTCAACGTGCTCTCGCTGGCCGGCGTGAAGGACGAGGTCGACGCCCAACTCGTCCCCCTCGGCCAGGGCGACGCCGACGGCGGCACGCCCATCGCCCTGTAGCGCGTGGCCAGACGTTCACCCCTCGACGGCGTCCACCGGGCGCTCGGCGCCAAGATGGTGCCGTTCGGCGGCTGGGAGATGCCGCTCGAGTACGCCGGCACCATCGACGAGCATCTCGCGTGCCGCACGACGGCTGTCATGTTCGACGTGTCGCATCTCGGCACGGTCCGGGTCGCCGGCGACGGGGCGTTCGATCGGCTCCAGGCGGCGTTGTCCAACGACCTCGGCAAGATCGGGCCTGGGCGCGCCCAGTACACGCACCTCCTCGACGAGGCCGACGCATCGGTGCTCGACGACATCATCGTCTGGTGGCATCCGGGGTCACCCGACGTGTTCGACGTCATGCCGAACGCGTCGAACACCGAGCGGGTCATCTCGGCGATCGGCGGCGACGACATCACCGCCGAGCGTGCGGTGATCGCCGTCCAGGGCCCCGATGCCAGGTCGTCGGCGGGCGCTGCCTATCCGGCGCTCGCCGACGTGGGCCGCTTCCGTGTCGGGTCGTGTGAGCTCGACGGCGTCGG
>CAXBAZ010001039.1:0-1557 GCA_963973395.1 uncultured Acidimicrobiaceae bacterium | reverse complement strand
GATTCTGGATGGGATCGTCTCATGGCTCGAGGACGGCGTCCGGTACGTCGCGGAGGCGATCTCGACCGAACTCGTCGAGTTGAGCGCGCTCGACCTCGGGTCGTCGACTGCAGAGCAGATGGGCGGTGTGATCAAGTGGGTCGCGCTCGCGGTGGCGGTTGGGTCGATCATGGCCTCGGCCGCAATGGCGGCATGCACGCCTGGCGGGTCGCTTCACGACACGATCCGTGAGATCCCAATCACGTTGATCATGATGGCCGGCTGGTTCGGCCTGATGGCGGCGTGGACGGAGGCGGTGACGGCGCTGATGTCTCTGTGGACCACCGACGCGCTCGTGGAGGGGCTCGGGTCCGGACTCGGTTTCGACCTGGGCATAGCGTCGTTCATCAGGGCATTCATCGCATTGATGCTGATCGTGTTCCTGATCATCTTCTTCGTCGAGCTCCTGGTCCTGAACCACATGCTGACCTTCGGTGTGCTGATCGGCCAGGTCGCGATCGCGCTCCGTCCGGTGCGGCCGCTGCGAGGCGTGTCGGGTCAGATGATCCGCAATCTGATGACCCTGTCGCTGGTTCCGGTCCTCGGCGTGGCATCGCTGTCGCTCTCGATGGGCCGCTACGACGACGCCACAGCGCTGACGTTCGGTCGTGCGATGGGTGCGCTGGCGGGAATCGTCGTGTCGGTGCTGATGCCGATGGTCGTCGCCAAGTTCCTGCCGCTCGGCGGCCAGGCGTCCTCGACTGGCCGCAGTCTGATCGGGGCAGGAGCGCAGATGGCCGCGACAGGGGCGATGATCGCAGGCGGTGGGGCAATGGTCGCGGCCTCTGGCGGCGGATTGTCGCAGTTCGTGACGCGGGGCGCCGGGCCCGGGCCCGGCGGGAGCGGCCCGACCGGTGGTCTTCCGAGTGGAGGACTTCCTTCGGGAGGGGGCGGTTCGGGCGGCAGCCCAGCTGGGCTGGAGCCTGCGTTGGGGTCCAGCGGAGCGCGGGCCGCAACGGCGGCGACCCAAGCCGCAGGAACGGGCGGTGTCTCGGAGAGCCCTGAACCGAACCACGAGCGACCGGCCGCGCAACAGGCGTCGCCGAGACCGCACAATCTGTCACGAACGCGAGCGTCCAACTCGACGGCCTCGACCGCTGCGGTCGCCAGCTCGGTCTCGCAGTTGTTTCAGCGCGGTGATCTCGAGTGAACGCTGTCGAGTTCCCACCGGCGGAGCGAGTCAACCTGTTCGGAAACTTCACTCGTGGCGAGTTGATTGGTGCGGCCGTCGCGACGGGTGTGTTCGGGGTCGGGGTGATGGTCGGCGATTTGATTGCGTCGGCGATGGTCACCGTCCTGATCGTGGTGTGGACCTTCACACCGACCCGACGGCGGCCGCTCCGGCTGACCGTGCCCGCTGCGTTGCGATGGCGTCTGCGGCGCGACCGGACCTGGTCGGCACCGCTGACTGGCCAGTCGCATGGGCCGAGGTTCCTGCGTGACGTGGAGATCAAGCTGGCCACCGAACAGGAAGGGTCGACGCCCGTCGGGGTCGTGGGGGCGCAGCGTGCATACACC
>CAXBAZ010001038.1:0-1561 GCA_963973395.1 uncultured Acidimicrobiaceae bacterium | reverse complement strand
CCCGGCGCAACCTCGGCGGATCGCGGCCATCGCCGCCGGCCCGACGCTCGCTGCGGCGGCAGCACCCCCGCTGCACGCGGCAGCCGACTCGAACGCCTCGGCCCACATGGTGCAGCACCTGGCCCTCACCATGATCGCCGCCCCGTTGATCGCGGTCGCGTTCGCCGGGTCGAGGCTCCAGCGTTCCCCCACGGTCCGCCGGTGGACCAGAGTGTTCGTCCACCCTCCACCGTCACCGCTGGTCGCCGCGGTGGGGGCGACGGTCGTCATGGCGGTGTGGCATCTGCCCGGCGCATACGACATCGCGGTCGACGTCTGGTGGATCCACGCCCTCGAACACGTGACGATGCTCGCCACGACCACCTGGTTCTGGGCGACTGCGCTCCATCACGGTGTCCGTCGGAACCCGCTCGCGGTGATCGTGGCACTGACCGGCATCGCCACCGCGAGCGCCGGCATCGGGGTGCTCCTGATGTTCACGCCGACCGCGCCGTACGCATCCCAGAGCAGCCTCGTCGACGGCCAGGTGGCCGGTGCGCTCCTCACCGCGTCCGGTGTACTCCACGGCATCGCGGCATTCGTGCTCGTGGTCCGCGCCGTCGGTCGCCTCCGTCGACCACGGCCCCTCTCCCATGCGGCCACGCTCTCGGTGTCGATCGTGACGGCAGCCGCCGTGGCCGCGATCGCGTTCCAACTGCAGACCGACCGGTCGCGCACCGCCGTTGCGCTGACGCCGCGACAGGACTCCGACGCCGTGCGCGGGGCCGAGCTCTACCGCCGCGACTGCGTGTCGTGCCACGGCGTCGACGGCGAGGGCACGAGCCGAGGCATCGCGATCGACGAGCGAGGCACGGCCAGCGTCTACTACGCGTTGGCCACCGGCAGGATGCCGATCGACGACCCCGACGACATGATCGAGCGCAGACGACCGCACTACTCATCCGACGAGATCGACCAACTGGTGGCGTACACGGCGCGCTTCGTCGACGGACCCCGGGTGCCGGCGCTCGTCGACGACGTCACGCTGGCACGCGGTGGGGAGCTGTATCGGCTGAACTGCGCAGCCTGCCACGGCGCCACCGGGATCGGCGGTGCACAAGCCTTCGACCGTGTCGCCCCGTCGGTGTTGCACGCGTCCGAGCGTGAGACCGCAGCCGCGATCGTGGCCGGCCCAGGCGGCATGCCGTCGTTCCGGAGCTCGCTCGACGATGCGGAGGTGTCGTCGGTCGCCGACTACGTCCGCTATCTCCAAGATCCCGTGCAGCGGGGCATCTCGCTGCGCGGTGGACGCGTCGGCGAGGGACTGGTCGCCTGGTTGGCCGGGATCACGATCCTGCTCGGATGCGGCCGGTGGGTGGCAGGCCGGCCATGAACCAGCGCACGGCGATCACGTTGGCCGTCGGTGCGGTCGCAGGTCTGGCCGTCGCGGGGATCCTGCTGTGGACCGACGCCGGGGCCGGGCCGACCGCGTTCTCCGGTGGACTCGCCCTGGCGCTGGCGGGCGCCGCACTGGCCGCCTGGTCGCGCGCGCTCAGCATCACCGAATCAGACGTGGAGCCCC
>CAXBAZ010001037.1:0-1561 GCA_963973395.1 uncultured Acidimicrobiaceae bacterium | reverse complement strand
CTTTCCCACCAGATCGACCAGCGGCCGCCGGCACGGCGCCACTCGTAGAGCTCGACGTCGCTGCACCCGTACAGCGGGGTGCGCAGCGCAGCGACGAGCGCCAGTTCGTCGGTCGGGTCGGCTGCGGCCCGCAGGGCCAGCATCAGATGGCGGATCTCGGTCGTGGCGTACACGACCGAGCTGTTCTCTGCCCGGTAGGGGATGGCACGCTCACGCAGTGCCGACTCGAGCGCCGGCAGCGACGTACGGGCGGGCAGCAGCACGGTGATGTCGCCGGGACGGCACACGCGCCGTTCACCCTCGTCGGAGACCTCCCACCCGTCGACCAGTGCCGTCGCCACCGCGTCGGCGGCGTCGGCGGCCTCGCGCCATCGGATCTCCTCGGCCTTGCGGCGACCGAGGTCGTCGTGCTCGTCGACGCCGAACACCGTGACCGAACCGTGGTCGACGTCGAAGCGCCGGCTGGCGGTCAACGGCTGGTACGGGGGTTGGGTCCCGGGCTGCTCGGTGATCAGTTCGCCGAACACGTGGTTGACCCACTCGAGCACAGGGCGGGACGAGCGGAAGTTCGCCGACAACGTGGCGGTGTCGGCGCCCACCTGATCGGCGGCTTGCATGTACTGGGCGATGTCGGCGCGACGGAAGCGGTAGATCGACTGCTTCGGGTCGCCGACGATGAACAACCGGCCGGGCAGCGGGCGGAGCTCGTGCCAGTCGGTGTCGTGCGCCGGATCGTCGGGAGCGGACGCGAGACGCACTGCGATCTCGAGTTGGATCGGGTCGGTGTCCTGGAACTCGTCGAGGAGGATCCGCTGGTAGCGGTCGTGCAGCATCCGCCGGATGCCCGGTTGCGTCACCACGAGTCGCCGGGCGAGCACGAGCAGGTCGTGGAACTCGAGTGTGCCCTGCCGTGCGCGCTCGGTCGCCGATTCGAGCACCCATCGACCGAACACGGCGCCGAGCACCTCGACCCGACGCTCGCGGATCGCGCTGCGCGTCGCGCAGCGCGGCAACACCCTCGGGGTCGAGGCCGGCCTGCTTCCACTTCGTCTTCGAACCGCAGTTGCCGACCTTGCGACATCTGTCTTCGAGCACGACCAGACGTTGCACGAGTTCGCCGAGACCCTGTTCGGCGAGCGCCGCGTCGGCCTCGCTCCGGAGTTGTGCGAGACGCCCGAACTGGGCGTCGTCGTCGGGGACCGGTGTGAGGCAGAGTGCGAGGACACGCCGCAGGAACGATTCGGCGTCGAGGGCCCACGGAGCCGGGTCGTCGCGGACGACCCGTGATTCGACGAGGTCCCAGTTCTCGTGGAAGCTGGTCGCCACCCGCCGCCCCCGACCTCGATGCGGAAGCCGTCGAGGTCGCAGAGCTCGACGAGCTCACTGCCGCCGTCGACCACGCCACCGGCCGGCGCCGGGTCGTCGAGCAGTCGATCGAGCAACGATTCCCAGCGCTCCTCGAACGCCAGGTGGCTCTCGAGTTCGTCGAGCACCGTGAAGCCGGGCGGCAGGCCGGCGGGTACCGGCATGTCGTTGAGCAGGCGTCGAGCGAACGCATGCA
>CAXBAZ010001036.1:0-1565 GCA_963973395.1 uncultured Acidimicrobiaceae bacterium | reverse complement strand
CCGCAGTGCGAGGCGCAGCAGCCACGACGTGCCGGTGAAGTCGCTCCGTCCCAACCCGGCCGCCGGGCCGGCCGGGACGATTCGGGTATCGGCGTCGGCCATCGTCGACATCCTCAGACGCCTCCGCCGTCGCGTTCGTCACGATCGTCCCGGCGAGCGAGGTCGTCGTCGTAGTGACGCAGGAACAGCTCCTCGAGCGTGGGCGGATGGCCGTAGAGCGACCGCACCCCGGCTGCTCGCACGGCGGACAGGACCGCGTCAAGGGCGTCGGCGGTGGCCTCGAAAGTCGTCGTGTCACCCTCGACGACCACATCGCTCACGCCCGGGATCGCCGCCACATCGTCACCGGCCGGTCGGTCGGTCTCGGCGACGTAGGTCGTGGTCGTCATGTGGCGCAGATCGGCGAGCGTGCCGCTCTCGACCGCCCGTCCGCGCCGGATGATCGTCACCCGATCACAGAGCTCTTCGACCTCCGCCAGAATATGGCTCGACAGGAGCACGGTCGCGCCCGCCGCCTGCCGCTCCTGGATCGCTTGCTGGAACACCGACTCCATCAACGGATCGAGTCCTGATGTCGGTTCGTCCAGGATCAGCAGGTCGGCGTCCGATGCCAGTGCGGCGACCAGCGCAACCTTCTGTCGGTTCCCCTTGGAGTAGGTGGCCGCCTTCTTGCGCGGGTCGAGCTCGAAGCGTTCGATCAGCTCGGAACGCCGCGCACGGTCGATGCCGCCCCGCAGCGCGGCGAGCAGGTCGATCACCTCACCACCGGACAGGTTCGGCCACAGGTTGACGTCGCCCGGTAC
Organism: uncultured Acidimicrobiaceae bacterium; assembly: GCA_963973395.1. Taxonomy (GTDB): domain Bacteria; phylum Actinomycetota; class Acidimicrobiia; order Acidimicrobiales; family Ilumatobacteraceae; genus Ilumatobacter. The sequence continues at coordinate 762 of CAXBAZ010001036.1, read as the reverse complement.
GTACGCCAGTCGGCGGTGCAGCTCGACCGAACTGCGCCACGGGTCCCGACCGAACAGGAGTGCTTCGCCGGCGTCCCGCCGCAGCAACCCCAGGAGGACGCGGATCGTCACCGACTTCCCGGCTCCGTTCGGGCCGAGGAACCCGTGCACCTCGCCCTGTGCGACGTCGAGATCGAGCCCGTCGAGTGCGACCGTGCTGCCGAACGACTTGTGCACCTCGCGCAACAAGATCACGTGGTCGGTCATGTCACTCCGTTCTCGATCGCATCCGCTCCGATCGAATGCGCCCGCACGCAGACGGATGGTCCGTCGCGTCCGCAGGACGGCCGTCCGGGTCGGTCAGGCCGTCGGTGCAACCGTTCGGGTCGTTCATGGTTGTCCGATCGTAGATCGTGCGACGGAAGCGGCCGGCTCGACGACGGCGGCGAACGTGCGCCCGGCGTCGTCGCCACGCGCGTCGCAGGCGCAGCGGCGGCGCAGTGCCGACCCGGGGCGTACGATCCCGGACCGTGACTCGCCTCAGGGATCTCGGACTCACCATCGGGACGGGTCCGTCGGGTCCGTCGAATTCGATCTCCGACGTCGCGGGTGTGTCGGTCGGGCACGCGACCGTCATTCGTGACGGGCCGCGGGTGGCCAGGACCGGAGTGACGATCGTGAGTCCGCGACCGCGGGACGAGTGGACCGACCTGTGCTACGGCGGGCTGCACTCGTTCAACGGGAACGGGGAGATGACGGGCTCGCACTGGCTCGCGGAGTCCG
>CAXBAZ010001035.1:0-1574 GCA_963973395.1 uncultured Acidimicrobiaceae bacterium | reverse complement strand
GAGGGCGGAGCCGATACTCCCGCAGGAGATCGACGACACGGTTCACGAAGGTGCTGTTGGCGAGCTGCATGCGCGACACGTTGACGTGCACGGCGAAGCGGGGACCGACGACCCCGTTGTCGATCCAGGACCGGGTCGCGATGCAGGCCTGCTGGAGCACCCAGTCACCGATCGGCACGATGACGCCCGTCTCCTCGGCGACGGGGATGAACTCGCTGGCCTCGATCCGGCCCCGCACGGGGTGCGACCAGCGCACGAGCGCCTCGGCTGCTTCCGCGTGCTCGGACACGGCCGAGAAGATCGGCTGGTACTCGACGTGCAGCTCTCCCTGACGCAATGCCTTGGACAGCGCCGCCGCCAGTTCGGTGCGGATCTTCGCGGCGTTCTGGAGCTGATCCGTGAACCGGGCGCAACGTGCCCGGCCGGCCTGTTTGGCGGCGTGCACCGCGGTGTCGGCCCGCGTGACGAGGCGGATCGCGGCGACATCGGGTTCGAGGTCGCGCAGCGTGGGATCGGTGATGCCGACCCCGACGCTCACCGAGACGTCGAGTTCGAGCTGACGGATGGTGAGCCGCCCCGTGAGGGCCCGCCGCACGCGGTCGGCCAGCTCCATCGCAACGGCCGAGTCGGGGACCGCGTGGCAGATCACGACGAACTGATCGCCGCCGAGTCGCGCGACCACGTCGTTCGGACGCACCGCGGTCGAGAGCCGCTTGGCGCTGGATGCCAGCAACCGGTCACCGATCTCGTGCCCGAGTGCGTCGTTGACGTCGCGCAGGCGGTCGATGTCGACGAGCAGCACTGCGACCTCCCCACCGTCTTCGTCGATGCGGCGGAGGGCGTCGGCGAGCCGCTCGATCGCCGCGGAGCGGTTGAGCAGTCCGGTGACATGGTCGTGCTCGAGGAGCTGCAGCAGGGCCTCGTGCCGTCGGCGCTCGTCGGTCACGTCCCGGCACATCACGGCGATGAACCCGCCATCGGGCGTGGACGGGTCGTGGTGGACCAGCACCGAGGTGGCCTGCACGGAGTCGGCCGTGCCGTGGATGCTGACATCGACGTCACCGTGCCAGATGCCGCCTTCGGGATCGCTCAGCAGGCGTTGGGGGATCTGGTCGAGCACTGTCCGCAACGACTCGCGCCCGTCGAGACGTCCGCCGGGGACGGCCTGTGACCGGAACAGGTCGGCGCCCGCCTCGTTGGCATCCAGGAAGTCGCCGCGAATGGTCGTGTAGATCGTTGCGATCCCGGCTGCGTCGACGAGGTGCCGAAGTCGACCGATCCCGTCCGCAGCCGTGGCGGGTGGTTCGGCGCTGGGTGCGATGGCGATACGTTCGTCGGTCATGTGTGGGGTGGCCCGCTCAACCGACCCCGGTCGCGACGCCGGAGACGGACGACCGGGCGATGGTGGTGGCGTCCAGGATGGACAACACTTCGGTTGCGGGAGCATCATCGGCAGCTTCGAGCTGTTGGTTGAGCGCGTAGACCGTGAACCGGTACCGCCGCGTCTCCCCGTCGGACGGGCACGGGGCAGTCCACCCCGCCCGGCCCGACGAGTTCGACCACTCGAATGCCCC
>CAXBAZ010001034.1:0-1575 GCA_963973395.1 uncultured Acidimicrobiaceae bacterium | reverse complement strand
GGCGGCGACCGGCAGGGGGAATCGTCCGCCGTCGCCGGAGGTTCCGGTGCACATGGCAACTGATGCACTCAGGTCCGGATCGAACCGAACCCGCGCTGGATCCGCGGTGTCGTCGACGGCGTCACCGTGGTCGACAGCACGCGTACCCGCTTCGTCTGGGAGCACCGTTACTTCCCGGCGTGGTACGTGCCCCTGTCGGACGTCGCCGGCGAACTCGTGCCGAACGGACGCACCGTCGAATCCGATGATCGCGGCGTCGGTACCCGGTACGACGTGATCGTCGGTGATCGCACGATCGCCGACGCGGCGTGGCGCCACCTCGATGCACCCGTCGACGAGTTGCGCGGCCTCGTCCGGTTCGAGTGGCACGCGCTGGACGCCTGGTTCGAGGAGAACACCGAGGTCTTCGTCCACCCGCGCAGCCCCGAGGTCCGCGTCGACGCGCTGCCGTCGAGCCGACACGTCCGCGTCTCGGTCGATGGCGAAGTCGTCGCCGACTCGGTCCGTCCCACGATCCTGTACGAGACCGGATTGCCGCCCCGCTACTACCTGCCCAAGGTCGACGTGCGGATGGATCTCCTCACGCCGACCGAGACCACGAGCGCCTGCCCGTACAAGGGCTGGGCGAGCTACTGGAGCGTGACGGTCGGCGACACCACCCACGACGACATCGTGTGGGGATACCGCACTCCGCTGCCCGAATCCGAGGCGATCGCGGGCCTCGTGTGCTTCTACAACGAGAAGGTCGATCTGGAGATTGACGGCGAGATCGTCGATCGGCCCCGCACCAAGTTCTCCTGAGGGTCGGCGTTCGCCGCGGCGGTAGCATCGCTGACTTCGGGCGTTTAGCTCAGTTGGCTAGAGCGCTTCCCTTACAAGGAAGATGTCGGGGGTTCGAGTCCCTCAACGCCCACTTCGTTCGCTTCGCTCACTCGTGGTCGTCGAGGGACGGGTCCCTCGCCGTGATCATTGGCGTTCAGGCGCCACGCAGGCTTGCCTGACCCGTCTCGGGGGAAGTCGATGGGGCTGTCAGCGTTGTCGACTCCGTGCACTTCGTCGTTGTGTGCCGACAACGACTCGTGGGCGTCGAGGAGTGCGTGTCGCGCTATTGGGCGTCTGGGGCCTGAGATCGGGACGCGGTGGGGTCAGGTCGACGATGGCAGGGGTTGTCCGTGCGGCGTGGGGGCATCGAGCTGGTAGGTGGTGTACGACAGGTCGTCCGGCGCGGTGGGTCGGGCGAACAGGTAGCCCTGGGCCTGGTCGCAGCCGAGCTCGACCAGCCGGTGCAGCTGCTCGTGCGTCTCGACCCCCTCGCCGATCGATCGCAGGCCGAGATTTCTGGCGAGGTCGATCACGGCGGCGACGATCCGCTCGTCGCCGGGGTCGACGCCCAGGCCGTTGACGAACGAGCGGTCCACCTTGACGAAGTCCAACGGCAACCGGCGCAGGTGGGTCAGCGACGCATATCCGGTGCCGAAGTCGTCGAGTCCGATCTGTACGCCGAGGTCCTTGATCTGGGACAACTGGCGCAGGATCTCCGGGTGCAGGTCCATGATCGCCGTCTCGGTCAGCTCG
>CAXBAZ010001033.1:0-1580 GCA_963973395.1 uncultured Acidimicrobiaceae bacterium | reverse complement strand
GGGACGCGAGCCTACTGTGCGTGTTCGGGATCGGGGCCCGGACGCGGATCGGCCACCACCGCGGGGTGCCGTTCCTGGGCTGCGGCGATGCCGGTCGTGCGGCGTTCGATCCGGCGCCTCCGGAAGTAGCTGAACCACCAGGTGGCGAGCACCAGCAGTGCACCGACGGTGAACAGTCGGCCGAGACCGGTCAGGGTGTTCACACGCGCGGTCAGTTCGACGGGTTCGACGATCGGGGTGCCCGCCGGGGTGCGCAGTTCGACGACGACCGGGAACACACCGTTCGACCGGGCCTCGACCGGGATGTCGATGTTGGTGATCTGATTGGGTTCGAGCACCCGGTCGAGATCACCTTCGGGAAACGTGAGCTTGTCGGACTCGACGTGCACCCGAACGCTCAGGGGCGTGTCACCCTGATTCTCGACGCGCAGGGGGATCGGCGCCGCGTCGCCGGCGATCGTGAACGTGAACGGCTCGGGCTGCACGACCTGGCTGCGAACCCTGTCTACTTCGAGCGCCACGCCTTCGACGATCGTGGTCGACTCCGGAGCGGTGAGGCCGCTCGACAGCGCCGTGCGCAGTGCCTCGTCCCAGGCCGTCCGCCGCGGATCATCGGCCGGCAGCATCGACGCCGTGTCGGCCGCGGTCAGCCGGATGGTCTGTGCGAACTGCGCACGCGCACCGAGGCGGACTCCGGGACGGTCGGCCAGCTCGACCACGACGGGTGTGCCCCCGTTGAACAGCGAGTTCGTGACCTCGGGGATCTGGCCGACGGTCTGGAACGAGACGTCCGGGTACTGGGCGGAGAACTTGGACAGTTCGGCCAGCACCTCCGGATCGGGGATGCCGATGTCGGGCGTGGTGAGGATGAGCGACCGCCGGTCCGGGTCGAGCTGGTACCGCAGGGCGCTCGCATCGGCCATGAGTCGGACCGCCCGCTCGATCGGGCTGCCGTCGGCGTCGGGCGCGAGCAGCTCGACGATGGGGTCGACGACCATCATCCGCATCGACGACCCGTCGGTGAGCGTGGTGTCGAACATCAACGTGGGATCGGTGAACGCGCCGAGGTTGTCGCCCATCGTGAGATACCGGTCGAAGGGCACGACGAGCAGCGGGATCTCGAGGTCCCTGATCGCGGTGGCACCCTCGGCCGTGATCGGTTCGTCGACGATCCAGGCACCCCGGACCGCCGGGGTCGCCGGGAACGCTGCTTCGAGCACGGCTTCGCCGTTGGTGAGGCCCCGTGCGAGTTCGTCCTCCAGGCCGGCGGCGACCGCGGCCGACGGGTCGAGCGGTTGGTCGGGCAGCACGAGCAGCCGGTCGTCGGCGTCGAGCGCCGCCGTCAGCCGGTCGTCCAGTTGAGGCGACCGGTCGAGGATCGTCGCGATGTCGTTCGGCGGCAGGGCGACGGAGATCGGCTGGTCGACGTTCTCGAGCAGGTCGATGAGCCGTTCGATCGCGACCGCCGCCTCGGCGACCTCACCGTCGGTCGGAAGTGGACCGCTGTCGGTCAGCGCGGCCAGGATCGCAAACGAGAACGGGCCGCGGCCCGAGCCGTCGGTGCGGATCACGTCGACCAA
>CAXBAZ010001032.1:0-1581 GCA_963973395.1 uncultured Acidimicrobiaceae bacterium | reverse complement strand
GGCGCCGCATCTACTAGATGCGGCGCCTCGACGCACGTTGTGCGATCAGTGCACGCTGGTCAGCGCCTGAGCCCCAACTCGGCGATGAGGGCGCGGTACCGCTCGACGTCGATGTCGGCGAGGTAGTCGAGCATCCGGCGACGACGACCGACGAGCATCAACAGGCCACGACGGCTGTGGTGATCCTTCTTGTGCACCTTGAGGTGCTCGGTCAGGTGCAGGATGCGATCGGTGAGGAGCGCGATCTGCACCTCGGGCGAGCCGGTGTCGGTCTCGGACGAGCCGTGCTTCGCGACGATGTCTTTCTTGGCGGTGAGTGCCATGGTGTTCTGCCTTCCGGAATGGAGGTCGCGTCGACCCGAGCGGATCGATCGCATCACGCCGAAGTCGTGACCTCGACGGACGCCGCAATGCTACGGGCGAGCCACGACCGGACACAACCACTACGCTCCCGCCGCGTGGACCGAAGCGACGGCATCGAGGTGCGTCAGGTCACGAAGTCGTTCGGCTCGACCGACGCCCTGGCTCCCGTCGACCTGCACCTCGCTCCCGGTGAGGTGCTGACGCTGCTCGGTCCCAGCGGCTGCGGGAAGACGACCCTCCTCCGACTGATCGCCGGCCTGGAGCAGCCGACGTCGGGCCACGTGCTGATCGACGACCACTCCCCCGCCGACGCCCGCCGCGCCAAGCGGATCGGGTTCGTCCCCCAGGCGCCGGCCCTCTTGCCCTGGCGCACCGTCGACGCGAACGCGCGGCTGCTGCGCGACCTCCGCCCCGATGCCCAGCCGGCGGGGCGGCGCGATCCTGCGGCGTTGCTCGCTCAGGTCGGGCTCGCCGACTTCGCCGACGCCTATCCGCACGAGCTGTCGGGCGGGATGCAACAGCGGGTCGCTCTCGTGCGAGCGTTCGCGCTCGGGGCGCCGTACCTGCTGATGGACGAACCGTTCGCGGCGCTCGACGAGATCACCCGCGCCGACATGCGGTACCTGCTCGCCGAGATGTGCGAGCCCGTCAACGCGGCCGTGTTGTTCGTGACGCACTCGATCGCCGAGGCCGTGTTCCTGTCCGACCGGGTGGCGGTGATGTCGACGCGGCCGGGCCGGATCGTCGGGACCGTCTCCGTCGACCTCCCGCGTCCGCGGGTACCGGCCACGGAGGACGACCCTGCGTTCTTCGCTCACGAGCGGGAGCTGCGGCGGATGCTCCATGTCGGATCCGGGCGATGACCGGTCGTCTGCGGAACAGCACGGCCGTCTGGGCGACCGTCGGTGCCGTCGCGTTGGGGGTCGTCTGGGAGACGTTCGTGCGCGTTCGCGACGTGCGCGAGTTCGTGCTGCTGCCGCCGTCGGAGGTGGTCTCGACATTCCTCGAGACGCCGGGCTACTACCTCGACAACATGTGGATCACCGGTCAGCGACTCGCGGTCGGGCTGGTCGTCTCCCTCGCGATCGCGGTGACGGTCGGCGCTCTGCTCGCCGCGTTCCGGCCGCTCGAGCAGGCCGGCCAACCCTTGCTCGTGCTGATCCTGGTGACGCCGTGGGTGGCCTACATCAGTTCGATCGTGCTGTGGGTCGGTCGAGG
>CAXBAZ010001031.1:0-1585 GCA_963973395.1 uncultured Acidimicrobiaceae bacterium | reverse complement strand
CCGCCAGCCCGTGAGGACCCGTCGCTCGATGCCGGCCGCGGCGCCACCGGACTGACCGAACCGTGCCCGACCCCGACCGATCCGCTCGAGGCCGATCGCGAGCAGTGCGAAACCCAGCACCAGCGTGGCGATCTCACTGGCCGCGTTCCTGTCGTAGGTGCCGTTCCAGATCCGGAAGACCCCGACCGAGACCGTGTCGACTCCGAAGTACTGCACCGTGGCGAAGTCGGTGAGCGTCTCCATCATCACGACCGCTCCTCCGGCCGCGATCGCCGGACGGACCAGCGGGAGGACGACCCTGCGCGCCGCCTCCGACGGGCCGGCTCCGAGCGTGCGAGCGGCGTGGTACGCCCCGGCCGCCTGGTCGCGCAACGCCGCCCGGGCGAGCAGGTACACGTAGGGGTAGAGCACGAGCGTGAAGGCCACGATCGCGCCGGTGAGCGACTCGACCTCGGGGAACCAGGCGTCGCGGCCGAACCACGACCGCCACGCGTCCTGGATCTGCCCGGTCCGGCCGAACGTCGACAGCGTCAGGAACCCGAGGATGTAGCTCGGCATCGCGAACGGGAGGATGAGCATCCACCCGAACGTGCGGACCCCTCGGAACTCGTAGGCGCTGACGAGCCAGGCGAGCCCGGTACCGAGCACCACCGTGCCGACGGCGACCCCAGCCAGCAGGATCGCCGTCGTGACGAGTTCGCCGGGCAGCCGCGTGCGCCACTGCTGCGACCACACGTCGGGGCTGGGCCGCAGGATGCTCGACGCGAGCATCGCGACCGGGACGACGACGAGCAGCGCCGCGACGATCGACGACAACGACCAGCCGGCCGTGCCCGAACGCCTCCCGAACGCCGTCGCCACGTCGGGTCAGCCGTAGCCGGCTTCGTCCATCAACCGCACCGCGTCGGCGTTCAATCCGCCGAACGTCGCCGCGTCGAGCGGGTCGCGGACGAACTCGGTACCGAACTCGCGGCTGATGAGCGGCTCGGGCGGGACGGACGGGTTCGCCGGATACTCGTGGTTCGCGCTGACGAGCACGTCCTGCCCGTCGGTCGCCAGCCACTCGAGGAAGTCGCGCGCCAACTCCGGCTGTTTCGAGTGTGTCGTCACGCCACCGCCCGAGATGTTGACGTGCACACCTCGGCCCTCCTGGTCGACCCACACGAGATCGACCGGCATGTCCGGGTCCTCGGCCAGCATCCGTCCGAGGTAGTAGTGGTTCGTGATCCCGACCTCGCAGAGACCGTCGGCCAGCGACTCGAGGATCAACACGTCGTTGCTGAGGATCTCGGCGTTGTCGGCCCAACCCTCGACGATCCGGAGCGCCTCGTCCTCACCGTGGTTCGCGATGAGGCTGGCGACCAGCGACTGCTGGTACACGTTGGTGGAGTCGCGCAGACAGACCCGGCCCTGCCATTCGGGCTCGGCCAGTGCCGCGTACGTGGTCGGCACCTCGCTCTCGTCGAGGAGCTCGGTGTTGTAGACGATGGTGCGGGCCCGGATCGTGAGGGCATACCAGTACCCGTCGGGATCGCTCAGTTCGGCGGGGATCGCCTCCTGGAGGACCTCGGACTCGAGCGGCTGG
>CAXBAZ010001030.1:0-1591 GCA_963973395.1 uncultured Acidimicrobiaceae bacterium | reverse complement strand
AGTCGATCCTGTCGTGGTTCGTCGGTCGCGACGAACCCGCGATCCAGTTCCTGACCAGCGAGGAGAAGTTCGGGGTCCAGACCCCGCCGCAGCGCCGCCGGTTCGCGCTCGAGCAGATGCGCACCTCCGAGCAGGTCGCCCAGTACGTCGCGCTCGAACGGGTCGGCTTCGACGTCGACCTGACCGCCGGCGACGTGCTGATCCAGGACATGGTGTGTCTCGCCGCGAACGCCGACAACACGGAATGTGTCGACTGGAGCCCGTCCGACGAGGTGCTCGACCCGGGTGACCGGATCCTCGAGGTCGAGGGCACCGCGATCGACGGGGTCGAAGACCTCAGCGCCGTGCTCGAAGGCTTGGAGCCCGGCGATCTGGTGTCCATGCGCATCGACCGGCCCGAGGTGGGGGAGCTCGACGTCGAGGTCGAGCTCACCGCGTCGCCCGACGATCCCGACCGGACGATCGTCGGGTTCTTCCCGTTCGACACCCGGCGGGTCCAGTTGCCGTTCGAGCTCGACATCGACACGGGCTCGATCGGCGGGCCCTCGGCCGGACTGGCCTTCACGCTGACGCTGATCGACGAGCTCACCGAGGGCGAGTTGACCGGTGGCGCCGACATCGCCGTCACGGGCACGATCGAACTCGACGGTTCCGTCGGGCCGATCGGTGGCCTGCGCCAGAAGGCCAGTGCGGTCGCGCAGACGGGCGTCGACGTGTTCCTCGTGCCGGGCATCTCCGACGACGCCACCGAGTCGCAGCAGGCGGCGTTCGACGCCGAGCTCGACGCGGCCCGGAGCGCGGGTGGCGACGATCTGCGGATCATCCCGGTGCGCACGCTCGACGAGGCGCTCGACGTGCTCGAGTCGATCGGTGGCGATCCGGTCCCGCCGGCGCCGGAACCGCCCGCCGATACCGACGGCGGCTGATCCACCACGGATTGCCGCCAAACCTGCGTGCGGGCGGTTTACGCTCGTGCGTATGGCTGCCTCGCTCTCGAGACCAGACCCGTCTTCGCCTGCGTCCGTGGCAGAGGCCGGTTTCTCAACGTCCCGGCGCGGGTTCAGTCAGGACGAGGTTCGAGCGTTCCTGACGTCGGTCGCGGCCGAACTGGGCCGTCTGCAGGAGCGTGAGCGTCAACTCGAGGCGCAGCTGCGTGATGCCGAGGCCGAGGCCGAGGTGGCGTCGGCGTCGGAACTCGACGAGGAGACCGTCGCCGCACTGCTCGGCGAGGAGACCCTGCGGGTGTTGCAGACCGCCCGCGAGTCGGCGTCGCAGATCAAGATCCGCGCGGAGGAGAGCGCCGCCAAGATCATCAACGAGGCGAACGACGAGGTCAATCGCCTGCGCCAGGAAGCCGAGCTCGAGGCCGCCCGTAAGCGCCACGACGCCAGCTCCGACGCAGAGGCCGAGGTGGCGCTCGCGAAACAGCAGGGTCGCGAGATGGTCAACGAGGCCCGCGCCTACCGCGAGCGTGTGCTGGCCGATCTCGAACGGCGCACGAAGGTGGCGCGCCAGCAGATCGAAGATCTCGTGCACGGTCGTGATCGCCTGCTCCAGGTGTTCGAGCGGGCGCGGCTCGTGGCGGTCGACG
>CAXBAZ010001029.1:0-1594 GCA_963973395.1 uncultured Acidimicrobiaceae bacterium | reverse complement strand
CCCCGCCCCGACCACAGCGATCTGCATCGCCTGCTCCTGGAACAGCGGCACACCCAGGGTGCGCCGCGTCACCTCTTCCAGCGCGTCGCCGAACGGCTCGACGAGGTGCTGGCTCCCGAGCTCGAACGGTGGGCGGCACTCGACCCCGATCTCCGCGAGCCGATGGCCGAGGTGTCCCGTCTGGTGCTGAGTGGCGGCAAACGCCTCCGCCCAGCATTCTGCCACTGGGGGTACGTCGCCGCCGGCGGAGATCCCGACGATCAGATCGTGGTCGACGCCGGGGCCGCGTTCGAGCTGATGCACGCCTTCGCGCTGTTCCACGACGACGTGATGGACGACGCATCCAGCCGTCGCGGCGAGCCGACGACCCACGTCGTGTTCGCCGAGCAGCACCGCCGCGCCGGATGGGCGGGTGAGTCCCGGCGGTTCGGCGAGGGAGTCGCGATCCTGATCGGCGATCTCGCCTTCGTGTACGCCGACCGGCTCCTCGCCACGGCGAACCAGTCGGCGTGGCAGGTCTGGAACGAGTTGCGCATCGAGCTCAACGTCGGTCAGGTGCTCGACATCCTCGGGTCGGTGCGCGGCGTGCGCGACGTCGAACAGGCGGAACGCATCTGCCGGTACAAGTCCGGCAAGTACACGATCGAGCGGCCACTCCACCTCGGTGCCGCACTCGCCTCGCCGCTGCGTCTCGATGCACTCGCCGTCCCGTTGAGCGCGTACGGGTTGCCACTCGGCGACGCGTTCCAGATGCGCGACGACGTGATGGGAGCGTTCGGTGACGCCACGGCGACCGGCAAACCCGTGGGTGGGGACCTCCGCGAGGGCAAGCCGACCCCGTTGCTCGCCCGAGCGATCGAGGCCGCGTCGCCCACCCAGCTGGCGGTGCTCGCCGGTGTCGGGCGGGCGGGTCTCACCGACGACGAGGTCGCGGCGATCCAACAGGTGATCGTCGACACCGGGGCGCTCGACGACCTCGAACGCACGATCGCCGCCCGGACCGCCGAGGCGATCGCGGCCATCGAGCGCGCCGACATCGACACTGTGGCGCGCGCCGAGCTCGTCGAGCTGGCGGCGTACGTGAGCCAACGAGCGAGCTGATGCGCGTCGTCGTCGTCGGGGCGGGTTTCGGAGGTCTCGCAGCCGCAGCTCACCTTCTGGCTGCCGGCCACGAGGTGACCGTCGTCGAGCGGGCGGCGAGTGCCGGCGGTCGTGTGGCGACGACCGCCGACGGTGGGTTCTCGCTCGACCTCGGCCCGACGGTGTTCACGATGCCACACCTGCTCGAGGACACGTTCGGTGTGGTGGGCGCCTCCATGTCGGATCACGTGACGATCCGACCGCTCGATCCGATCTATCGGGCGGTGTTCGCGGACGGCTCCGAGCTGCGGGTGCGTGCCGGTCGAGCAGCCATGACACAGGAGATCCGCGAGTTCGCCGGCGATCGCGAGGCCGGGGTCTTCAACGAGTTCTGTGACTGGGTCACCGATCTGTACGAGCTGCAGATGCCGAACTTCATCGACACCAACTTCGACTCGCTCAGGGGTGCCCTCCGTCCGTGGCGTGCGACGGTCGACCTGATCCGTGCCGGCGG
>CAXBAZ010001028.1:0-1594 GCA_963973395.1 uncultured Acidimicrobiaceae bacterium | reverse complement strand
GCCGTTCGCGGCGGTGATCGAGGCCCTTCCATACCGCAAGGACGACGTGACGGCGTCGTACCGCGCGACCTACGCGCGCTACGCAGCGGCAGGGTTCGCCGTCGTGCGGTTGGACCTCAGGGGGACCGGCTCGTCCACCGGCATCGCCACCGACGAGTATCCCGACGTCGAGCGCACCGACCTGCGGACCGTGATCCGCTGGGCGGCGAGCCGCCCGTGGTCGTCGGGCCGGGTCGGTCTGTTCGGTACCTCCTACTCCGGCTTCAACGCCCTCCAGATGGCCGCTGCGATCGATGAACTCGACGTGCCGGAACTCGGCGCGGTGGTCGCGATCTACGCGACCGACGACCGCTTCACCGACGACGTGCACTACGCCGGCGGCGTGTTGCGTGCGATCGACCTGATCGACTACCCGCTGTACATGATCTCGATGAACGCACTGCCCCCTGTGCCGGCCGTGTTCGGTGACGGATGGCGCGACGAGTGGTCCCGGCGGGTCGACGCGACACCGCCGTGGCTCGTCGAGTGGCTGGAACACCCGACCGACGGTCCGACCTGGCGACGCGGGTCGATCCGGCTCGGCCCCGACGGCGCCGGGTACGAGCGGATGGCGTGCCCGACGATGATCATCGCCGGGTGGGCCGACGGCTATCGGAACAACACGTTCCGTGTGGTCGAACAATACGAACGCAATGGGTTGCCGTGGCGGCTGCTCGCCGGCCCGTGGGTGCACTCGTCGCCCGATCGCGCTCGGCCGGGCCCGAACGTCGACGACGACGTTGAGATCCTCGCCTTCTTCGACGAGCACCTGCGCGACGGACCGGTCCGCAGCGATGCGCCCGGCCAGGTGTACGTCCGCGGTCCGGTCGAACCCGAGCCCGACCTGGCCGTGCATCCCGGCCGGTGGGTCGACATCGACACGTGGCCTCCGCCGGGAGCACGCGAGGTCGAACTGCAGCCGACGAGGTCGGGCATCGACTCGCTCGCCGTGCGGGGCGACGTGGGTGTGGCCGCGTGGAATTCGTGCGGCGGCTCGCTCCCGTGGGGCCAACCCCTCGATCAGCGCGACGACGACGCCCGATCGATCACGCACGACTGGACGATCGCGGAGCGCCTCGACGTGGTCGGCTCGGTCCGGATCGCACTCCGGGTCCGGTCGGACCAGGCGTACGGACACCTCGCACTCAAGCTGTGCGACGTGTTCCCGGGCGGCACGTCCGCACTGATCACCCGGACGATGATCGACCTGAACCACGTCGGGTGCTGGCCGGCCGACCCACACGGTGTCGTCGGCCGAGCGCCCGGGCCGATCCGCCCCGGGAGCTGGATCGACGTCGAACTCGACTTCGAGGCGACGACGTGGACGCTCGAACCCGGCCACGTGCTCCGCCTGTCGATCGCCGGTACCGACTGGCCGAACGCGTGGCCGCCGCCCGGCCCGGTCACGCTCGGTGTCGACGCGCCGAGCATCCGACTGCGACTGCCGGTCGTCGACGGGCTCGCACCGACCGCGGCGTCACTCGTGCCCGGGGCCGGGCCGAGCGACGACGACGCCGACGGCGCAGCGCGCGCGGCACCGAGCACCAAAAAGCAA
>CAXBAZ010001027.1:0-1596 GCA_963973395.1 uncultured Acidimicrobiaceae bacterium | reverse complement strand
ACGTGCCGCGCCGGTGCTGGTGGGCACGATGTTGATCGCCGCACCGCGGGCGCGACGGAGGTCACTGTGCGGACCGTCGACGAGCTGCTGATCGCCGGTGTACGCGTGGATCGTCGTCATCAGGCCGTTGGTGACCCCGAACGCGTCGTCGAGCACCTTGACGAGCGGCACGAAACAGTTGGTGGTGCAGCTCGCGTTCGAGATCACCTGGTGCTGGCTCTTCTTGAAGTCCTTGTGGTTGACGCCGTAGACCACCGTCAGGTCGGTACCGGCCGACGGAGCCGACACGATGACCCGCCCCGCGCCCGCCTCGACGTGCTTGGCTGCGTCGTCACGCTTCGTGAAGAAGCCGGTCGACTCGATCACCACGTCGACGCCCAGGTCGCCCCACGGCAGGTCGGCGGGATCACGTTCGGAGAGCACTCGCAGCGTGTCGTTGCCGACGCGGATGCCCGTCTTGGTCGCACTGATCTTCTGTGGCAGCACCCCCATCACCGAGTCGTACTTCAACAGGTGCGCCATCGTGTCGAGCGACCCGAGGTCGTTGACGGCGACGAAGTCGATGTCCGCGTTCCGCTCCTTCGCAGCACGGAAGAAGTTCCGTCCGATTCGACCGAAGCCGTTGATGCCAACTCGCACCGTCATGTCGTGGGTTTCCTTTCGGTGGGGTGATCACTGACGCCGGCACCGTGCCGGCCGCGTTCAGACCTATCTGGCGTCGACACTAGTTGCACCCCGGTCGCACGGTGAGAACGCATCGGCCGACCGGAGGGGGTCTGCCCCCGGCCGGTCGCCCGTCGGTGGCCGGTGCCGGCATGTGCGGCTCCGGAATGCCGGGCTCAGCCGCCGCTCACGTCACGATGGGACGTACGGACGGCGACGCCGCGGGCGCCGAACCGGCGCGACAACTCCTCGGCGATCGCCACGGACCGATGACGACCGCCGGTGCATCCGATCGCGATCGTCAGATAGCTGCGCCCCTCGGCTTTGTACCGCGGGAGCAGATCGACCAGCAGCGTCTCGAGGTTGTCGAGGAAGACGCTCGTCGCCTCACGTTCGAGCACGAAGTCGCCGACGCGAGGGTCGTGCCCCGTGAGCGGACGCAGGGCCTCCTCCCAGTGCGGGTTCGGCAGGAACCGGACGTCCATCACGATGTCGGCGTCGAGTGGCAGACCGTTCTTGTAGCCGAAGCTCTCGATCGCGATCTGGAGGTGCTCACGGTCGGGCTCGTCGAACGCCGCGACGAGCCGCTCCTTCAACTGGTGCACGTTGAGGTCGGTCGTGTCGATCACCAGATCGGCCTGCGACTTGACCGGCTCGAGCAGCCGCCGCTCGGTCTCGATCGCCTCGAGCAGCCCGTCGGACTCGCCCGCGAACGGGTGCTTGCGGCGGGTCGCGTCGTACCGCTGCACGAGCGCGGGGGTCTGTGCATCGAGGAACAGCAGGACGACCTTGTGCCCGGCGCCACGCATCTTGGCCACACCCGGCAGCAGGTCGTCGTGGTTCCGGCCCGACACCAGAGCGAGCCGGCCGATCGGGTTGCCCGGGGTCGACGCCAGCTCGACGATCGTCGGCACCAGCGGGCTCGGCAGGGTG
>CAXBAZ010001026.1:0-1598 GCA_963973395.1 uncultured Acidimicrobiaceae bacterium | reverse complement strand
GACGCGCCCGTGCCGACGGCTCGGACTCTCGGCGTTTGGCCGCGTAGTAGGTGCTCGGAGCAATCTGCAGCGCCGTGCAGATCGACTCGACTCCGAGCTCGCCCCGGTGCTCGTCGACGAAACCGACGATCACTTCCATGGGCGGTCGAGTTCCGCCTGGGCGAAATACGCCGACGCCTTCCGCAAGATCTCATTGGTGCGCTTCAGCTCACGGTTCTCTTGCTCGAGCCGCTTGATCTTGTCGGCGTCTTCACGACTCAACCCCGGCTTGGCGCCGTCATCGACATCGGCTTGACGAACCCAGCTGCGAAGTGACTCGGTTCCGATGCCGAGCTGCTCGGCGACCCGCTTCACGGTGCCGTGCTCGGCGCCCAACTCCTTGCGGAGCTGACGCACCGCGCGCACCGCCCGGTCCTTCTCAGCCTCTGAATATCGACGCGTAGTCGGCTTCCCAGGCGACATTTCGTGTGGCATGACTCCATCCTCGTTTCCAAGGTCAGGAGCCTCCAACCATCCCAGGGTGACTCAGTTGCGCAAACCCGTCTGAACGGGTGTCGGGGGCCGACGACACCATCGGCGACGTCGTGTTCGCGCACCCACGTGGGCACCGACTCGACCCTGTAGCCGAGCTGTTTGGCGACGCGCTTCACGGTGCCCTGGCTGGTGCCCAGCTCCCGGCGCAGCCGGCGTGTCCAGCCGGACCGCCTGATCGGTCTCCGCATGGGTGCACCGCGCGTCGTCGGCTTCCCCGGCGACTTCTCTCGTGGGATGACTCCATCCTCGTTACCAAGGGCTGGAGCCCCAGTCAACCCAGGGCTCCTCTGTTTATCTCGAGTAGTGTCCTGGTCCGGCCTTCTTTTGGAGGTGCGGCTGCGCAATCGGCCTCTGTTCGTCCGCGATCCGCTCGATCGTTGCGATCGCAGTTTCATTGGCGTCGGCGTATAGCCGGGCCGCATCGGTGCCGTACCCGTTCGTGAGCTGGTCGTAGTTGAGACCGTGCTGCGAGGTCACCTTGCCCGTCGTGTGACGTGTTGTTCCCCTCCGACGCCACCGGCTTCGACGACCGCGACGTTGCGGCCTTGGGGCTGCAGGAGCAACGTCGTGGTCAACTCGGTGATTCCCGCTCCCACCACGACGTCCACCGAGATGTCACCCGTCCGCTTTGCGAAGTTCGGTTGCTCGGTGTCGATCCAAACGCTGCGATGCTGAGACAAGCCAGCGCACTACCCGGTCGGCGGTGTTCGTACACCCGTCTCCAAGGCCGGCCAGCACGAACGTGCCGGCCCGACGCCACTGGAGTTTCCGGCGGAGCCGGCGGGACCCCAGCGCAACCACCCGTCTCCAGCAGCTGGGAGAGTTGAGGCCGTCACCGGGTTGAACGAGTCGAGCACTGGTGAGTGAGTAGAAGCCTCTTCGTGGCCGAGGACCGACGCCGTGTAGTAGCTTCGCGACGGCACAACCAAGCCTGAAGGAGAGCGCCGTGTCCGATGTGAAGGATCCTGTTTGTGGGATGACGATCGCCCAAGCCGATGCCGTGGCCACTGTGGATCACGACGGCTCGACGTACTACTTCTGCAGCCAGGACTGCGCCGACGAGT
>CAXBAZ010001025.1:0-1601 GCA_963973395.1 uncultured Acidimicrobiaceae bacterium | reverse complement strand
TGCGCAGCTGGCGGCAGGTGGCCGGCGACTACGCAGATCAGGCGGCCGGCTGAGCCGATCCGGTGCTGCCGTCCGACCCGCTCGATCCGGCCGCGACGACCGCGGCGCCGTCGCTCGGCCTCGACGACACGTCGTGCTACACCGGCCAGTTCGGGATCGACTACGTCACCGGCGCCACACCCGGAGCGATCGAGTAGATGGCACTGACGTTCCTCGCGAGGCGACCCGACAGCGGCCTCGGCAACATCCGGTCGAGCCCGGGCGACCCGAGCCGCAACGTCGACTGGGTGCTGATGGGCACGCAGGCGCTGCTGACCGTGATCGGATGCTTCATCGTCTACTCGGCGTCGTGGACCAAGGTCGACCTCGACCCGTACGCGTTCGTCACCCGGCAGGTCGTGTTCGCGATCGTCGCCGTGGTCGTGATGACCGCGGTCATGACGCTCGACTACCAGTTCTTCAAGGACCACGCGAGCTTCCTGTACGCCACCACGATCGCACTGCTGCTCCTGTTGCTCGTCGTGCGGTTCGTGGCGCCGTCGCGCAGTGACATCTCGTTCGATCTCGGTCCCATCAACTTCCAGCCGGCCGAACTCGCCAAGCTCACCACCCTGATCGCGTTGTGTGCGTTCCTGGCCGAGGAGCGCACCGACGAGGTCAGCTACGCCAGGTTCGTCGGTGGTCTGATCCTCGTCGGCGTGCCGTCGGTGCTGATCATCCTCCAGCCCGACCTCGGTTCGGCCTCGGTCGTCGTGACGATCGCGATGGGTGTGCTGCTCGTCGCCGGCGCCAAACCGAAATACATCGCGCTGATCTCGTTCCTCTCGCTGGCCACCGTCGCGTCGGCGTTCGTCGGCGGGTTCGTCAACAGCTACCAGACCGAACGGCTGCGGGTCTTCCTCTGCCAGGAGACCGACGAGAACTCGGTGTTCCAGGTCCGCAACGCGATCCGTGCCGTCGGCACCGGAGGGGTGTGGGGCAAGGGCTGGCTCGAGGGACCGCTGACCAACGGCCGCGACGTGCCGGTCATGTGGGCCGACTTCCCGTTCGCCGCGGTCGGCGAACAGTTCGGGCTGATCGGCTGCGCCGTGCTGCTGGCGCTGTTCGTGGTCGCCCTCATGCGCATCTGGCGCATCGCCACGCTGTCGCGCGACCTGTTCGGAACGTACGTGTGCGTCGGCGTGTTCACGATGTTGCTCTGGCAGGTGTTCCAGAACGTCGGGATGACACTCGGCATCATGCCGGTGACCGGACTTCCCCTGCCGTTCATCAGCTACGGAGGCTCGAGTCTGCTCGTCTACTTCGCCATGTTCGGCATGGTGCAATCCGTCCACATGCGACGCATGCGCTGAGCGGGGCCAGCCGGGACAGTGCCGGCGAGCATTGTGACATGGTGCGTTTACGATGGCGGGATGGCTCGTCTGAGCGCTGCGGAGCGGAGCGCACTGCCCGATCGGGCGTTCGCGTACGTCGACTCGACCGGGCGTCGCCGGTTGCCGATCATCGACGCCCCGCACGTGCGCAACGCGTTGGCCCGGTTCGGCCGGGTCGACTTCGAGAGTGCCGCCGCACGCGAGGTCGCCCGCGGGCGCCTGCTCAGG
>CAXBAZ010001024.1:0-1602 GCA_963973395.1 uncultured Acidimicrobiaceae bacterium | reverse complement strand
TCAGTGACGCCGTACGGACCGTCTCCCAGGGCCTCCGGGAGTGTCTCCGCGGCCCGATGAGTACCGAATGGGACGAGCTCTTCGAGGCCCGTCGCGCACTGAAGGTGCCGCCCGAGCTCGCAGCCGCGTCGGCGAACTGGCGTCTGCTGCACACGATCTACGACATGATCGAACTGGCGGAACGTATCGACGTGTCGCCGCTGACGGCGTGCGCAACGTACTGGGAAGTGTTCGAACGACTCGATCTGATGTGGCTGTGGGACGCGGTCGGCACGCTGCCGAGGTCAGACCGGTGGCAGACCCAGGCGCGCGGCGCGCTGCGCGACGACCTGATGACCACCCTCGCCGAGCTCGCGGCGAGTGTGCTGAACGGGGGAGGCGGTGCGGTCGAGCCCTGGATCGCTGCGAACGAGCGGGCGGTGCAACGGGTGGCGGCGCTGCTCACACAGGTTCGCCGCGCCGACACCTTCGACGTCACCAACCTGTCGGTCGCGCTCCGGCAGCTCAGGAATCTCGCACTCACCTCGCGTCACGATGCGTGACCCGACCGCTGCCGCGCGGGGTCGCCGGTAGCGTTTGCTCGGCATGTCTGGTTCACCCCGCTATCGATTCGCACCGTCGCCGACCGGCTTCTTCCACGTCGGCGGCGCCCGCACCGCACTCTTCAACTGGGCGCTCGCCCGTTCGACGGGCGGAACGTTCGTGCTCCGGATCGAAGACACCGACGAGGCCCGCAACCGGCCCGAGTGGACCCAGGGCATAATCGACTCGCTCGCCTGGATCGGCATCAGCGCCGACGACCCGCACTTCGAAGGCCCGCTGTTCCAGAGTGAGAACGCCGAGGCCCATCGTGCCGCCGCCCAGCGCCTGTTCGAGTCGGGGCACGCCTACTACTGCGACCTGACCGGCGAAGAGATCCAGGAGCGGGCGAAGGCCGAGGGCACGACCGGGTACGGCGGCTGGTCGCGCGACCGTGGTCTGCCACGGGCCGAGGGGAGCGTCCTGCGCTTCCGGGTGCCCGAGGGGGTCACGGTGGTGCGCGACCAGGTGCGGGGCGACGTGTCGTTCGACAACGGCACGATCGAGGACTTCGTGCTCGTGCGCGGCAACGGCACGCCGGTGTTCATGCTGGCCAACGTGGTCGACGACCTGGAGATGGGCATCACCGACGTGGTGCGAGCCGAGGAGCATCTGCCGAACACGCCGAAGCAGCAGATGATCTGGGAGGCGCTCTCGCACGAGCCGCCGGTCTGGGCGCACGTGCCGGTGCTCGTGAACGATCAGCGCAAGAAGCTGTCGAAGCGACGCGACAAGGTCGCACTCGAGCAGTACCGCGACGAGGGCATCGTCGCCGACGCGATGGTGAACTACCTGATGACCCTCGGGTGGACCATGCCCGGCGCCGAAGAGGCCGGCACCGAAGTCTTCCCGTGGGCCGAGATGGAGTCGGCGTTCCGGCTCGAGGACGTCAACCTGTCGCCGGCGTTCTTCGACATCAAGAAGCTCATTGCGTTCAACGGTGAGTACATCCGTCGGATGTCGGTCGACGATCTCACCGAGGCCTGCCGACCATGGCTGCCGCCCGGGTGGGGTTCCGAGCCG
>CAXBAZ010001023.1:0-1607 GCA_963973395.1 uncultured Acidimicrobiaceae bacterium | reverse complement strand
GGTGGAACTGCAGATGCTGCGTGCGCGAGCGGATCGTGTCGCTCATCTTCTGCGACCTGGTGGAGAAGGCATCGCTCGGCACGCCGGGTCGGCACAAGGTGTATATCCTCGACGAGGTCCACATGCTCTCCAAGGCCGCCGAGGCGGCACTGCTGAAGACGTTGGAGGAGCCGCCGCCACACGTCGTGTTCGTGCTGGCCACCACCGACCCGCAGAAGATGAGCGACACGATCCGCTCGCGCACGCAGCATCTGCAGTTCCACCTGCTGCCGTCCGACACGCTGGCCGAGCACGTGCGGTGGGTCGCCGACGACGCCGGCCTCGAGCTGTCGCAGGCGGCGCTCGACGCGGCCTTGACGCAGGGCGGCGGTTCGGCGCGCGACACGCTGTCGGCGCTCGAACTGCTCGCGTCCACCGGGGGCGACGTCAGCGATCTCATCGATCTCGACGAGTTCCTGACCGGCCTGATCGAGCGTGATTCCGGGCGCGTGCTCACCGCGATGGGTCACGCGGTCGGGCTCGGCCGCGATCCGCGCACCGTCACCGAAGACATCGTGCGGCACCTGCGCAATGCGTTCCTGGCGCTGATGGCACCCGAGCTGGTGGTGCTCCCGTCCGATCGTGTCGACGCCATCGCGGCCCAGGCGCAACAGCTCGGCGCGGTCGCGCTCGTGCGGGCCATCGAACGGCTCGGTTCGGCGCTGCTCGACATGCGTCACGCCCCCGACCCTCGCATCCTGGTCGAGGTCGCGCTCGTGCAGCTCACGCACGACGAGGCGGGCGGCGACACCGATGCGTTGATGGCCCGGATCGAACGGCTCGAGAACCAGGTCAAGCAGCTGGGCGCGTCGGCGGCGGCCGCCGCGGCAGTGCCGAAGGATCCGTCGACCGGGCGCGCGGTGCTCGGCGGTGCCGCCCGCCGGCCGACGCCGGCCGCAACCGCACCGGTCGCGCCATCGGACGAGCCACCGGCATCCGCCACGGGGGACGACACCGCACGGCCGGCGCCCGCGACCGCCGGCGGATCGTCGGACACCCGATCGTCCGACCCGTCCGGCGTCGCGAGCACTCCCGCTGCCCAGCCGGCGAGCGAACGGAGCGAACCAGGTTCGCTCCGTTCGGTGTCGGTGCCCGACGCGTGGGAGCAGACGGTCAAGAGCCAGGTCAAGCCGCTCGTGCGGGCGCTCTACTCGGCCGGGTCCTTCGTCGGGAACCGGGGCGACACATGGATGTTCTCGGTGCCCAACGAGGCCCACGGCAACAAGTGCAACGAACACCGGGCCGACGTCGAAGCGGCGCTCTCGCGCGCCGTCGGGGCACCCGTCACGCTCGAGTTCGTCAGCGGCGGCGCAACCGTCGGCGACGCGGACTCCGACACCGGCCACCGCGCCGACACCGGCAGCAACTCCGGTCCGGCCCGGTCGGCGACACCGTCATCGGCCCCCGCCGAGCGGCCGGCACCGAGACCGGCGACCCCACGGGCTGCGCCCGAGGCGGAACCAGAGCCGGAACCCGAACCGTATGTGCCCGAGGCCGACGAGGACGTCGACCTCCACGATCTCACCGACGCCCCGCCCGAGTCGGTGAAGACGCCGATCGATCGGCTC
>CAXBAZ010001022.1:0-1607 GCA_963973395.1 uncultured Acidimicrobiaceae bacterium | reverse complement strand
CGATGTCGCGGCGCATCTCGCCCGCGGTCGCATCGGCCATCCCGGCCCGCGTCGGGAGCAGGTTGGCCCCCTTCAGGAAGAGACGCTCGCCGTTCACCGAGCACGACCAGTTGTTCCAGGCGACGACGCGGAGCCCGGTCTGACGGGTGCGCGAGTCGCTGATGTGGCCGTCGATCTCGATCTCGACCTCGACGGTGGTGAGCGGCTGGTCGCCGAGCGACCGTGGCCACCACAGTTGCGGGTTCGCGATGTCGACGCTCCAGTTGAGTTCGTTCGCCCCGGCCGCGAGCCGACGATCGCTCACGGTCACGACATCGCCGTCGACGAACGTGCGGACCACGACCGACCGGCTCTGGTCACAGTCGACCGAGGCGCGCAGGAGCAGGTGTGCCCTGGCGGCGTCGGCGTCGCGGCACAGCACCCGGAGCCGGTCGATCCGCGCCGGACCGGTGTCGTACAGGTGCACGGGCCGCCAGATGCCGCCCGGGTTCCAGTCGCGATCCATGCCGTCCCAGTGCTGGAAGATGCCGGTGATGTTGCGCTTGCCGCGATGTGAGTCCTGTGGTGAGCACACCGTCTCGACCGCGACGACGTGTTCGTCGCCGATCTGGCTCAGCGCGGTCACGTCGAACGTGTGGGGCATGAAGTAACCCTCGGCGTCGCCGAGGTAGGCGCCGTCGAACCACACGTCGGCCTGGTAGAAGACGCCGTCGAGCGTGAGCCACCGCCGCCGCTGGTCGGGGAGTTCGTCGAGCCCGAACCGGCGGCGGTAGAGGAGCGGCCCGTCGCTGTCGGCGAACGCGGGGTGTGATCGCCAGTGCCCGGGCACGGTGATCTCGGGCCACGACGAGTCGTCGGTCGCGAGGCCGATGCCGTCGCGCCGCTGTTGGTCGTCGGCGGGTGTTACCCGCCACACCCCGTTGAGGTCCACCAGGGGATCGTACCGATCACGACCTTGGGTACCCTCGGGCCGGATGACCGCCTCTCGCACCGCCGGCTGGATCGACCGGCGTGGAGTCGCCGACGCGATCCCGCTCTTCCTGCCCGCGATCCCGTTCGGGTTCGTCATCGGTCTGGCGGTGTCGGAAGGCGAGATGCCGATCGCGATCGGCTGGTCGACCTCGCTGTTCGTCTTCGCCGGAGCCGCCCAACTCGCGGTCGTCGAACTCGCCGGCACCGCGTCGGTGTGGGCGGTGATCATCGCCGGCCTGGTGATCAACACGCGCCACGTGATGTACAGCGCGGCGCTGGCGCCGACGTTCCAACGTCAGCCGAGGTGGATGCGATGGCTCGGTCCCTTCGTGCTGATCGACCAGGTGTTCGCGCTGGTGACACTCCAGTCCCATCGCAGCCCGAGTGAGTTCCGGCGGTACTACCTGACGGTCGGTCTGTTCTTCTACCTCAACTGGCAGTGGGCGACCGCGCTGGGCCTGTTGGTCGGGCCGGTCGTGCCCGAGTCGTGGCGGCTCGGGTTCGCCCCGCCGATCATGTTCCTGGGCATCGTGCTGGCGTCGATCGACAAGCGCCCGCAGGCGGCGGCCGCGACCGTTGGCGGTCTCGTGGGTCTGGCGACCGCCGGTCTGCAGGACCGGCTCGGGATCCTCATC
>CAXBAZ010001021.1:0-1609 GCA_963973395.1 uncultured Acidimicrobiaceae bacterium | reverse complement strand
CGTCCTCACGCCCACCCTCACCCCGCCGGTCAGCACCGAGCCGGTGCTGACCGTCGGGAACCATCGCCACCTCGATGCCCTGGCGGGCTGGGGCGGCCGGGTGGTCGTCAAACTCGAGTCGCCGATGCGACGGTACGGCGGCCCGATCGGCCTGGTCGCCGAGGCCCAGCGGGTCGGGCTCCGCACGGTCGGCGTGGCGATCCACCCACCGCTGGCGGGCAGCGACGAACAGCGGCTCGGCTTCATCACGGAGCAACTGCCGCAGATCGACCCGACACTCGACGTCTGGCTCAGCCATCTCTCACCGGGCGCGTACGAGATGCTGCCCGACACACATCGCTACAAGCTCCGGGTCGGCAGCTACCTGTGGCACGGCGACCGCGAGGCGATCCGGCTCGAGGCGAACGTGCTCGACATCCGCCACGCCGACGCCGGGAGCGTCGCCGGGTACCGCCTGCGCACGATCGAGCACGAGTCGACCATCGTCATGATCGGCGCCGGCAGCGCAGCGGGCGTGGCGCCGCTGCCCGACGGCCGCAGTCCGTTCCACTTCGCCCGCCGGCGACTCGAACTGGTCGAACCTCCACACATGCACACGTCGATGGCGCTCGTCCCGGCGGGTGAGCCGTGTCCGAACGTCGGCGACTGGGTGGATCTGCAACGTCCCCTGACGATGACGTCGGCCGACGAACTCCGATGGATCTGAGCTCGCGGCGGCCCGGCCCCGATGTCGTCCGCGCCGTCGCGATGGCCGGCGTCGTCATGATGAACTACCACGGCTACCTGATCGTGCGTGGCGGACGGCGCGACGGCGGCGCACTGGACGACCTGTTCGACCCGTGGACCGGCCCCCTGTCGACCCGGTTCGCGGCGACCTTCGTGCTGACGGCCGGCGTCGGCGTCACGCTGATGACCCGCTCCGTGATCGGCGACCGTGAACGCACGGCCTCGATGCGCTGGCGGCTCGTACGCCGAGGCCTGCTGCTGTACGCCGGTGGGCTCCTGTTCGACTTCGTCTGGCCGGGGACGATCCTGCCGTTCTACGGCGCGATGTTCGTGCTCGCGGCCGTGATGTTCACCCTTCGGATCAGATGGATCGTGCTGATCGGTACCGTCGCGGCGACGGCCGGCTGGCTCATCCGCTGGTGGCTGTTCGAACGGGAACGCGCCGGCGGATCGACGGTGTGGCTGACCGATCCTGGCCCGCGGTCACCGCTCGGCCTGCTGTACGACGTGGCCGTCAACGGCACCCATCCCCTGCTCCCCTGGCTGGCGTTCTTCTGTGCCGGCATCGTGCTCGGCCGCCTGCTCCCTTACTCCTGGTGGCGCGTCGCCGCCGTGGGCGCCGGATTCGTGCTCTCCACGCTCGCGACGATCGCGACGACCGCAGGCAGCACCGATCGGAGTCTCCTGCTACTCAGCGACGACCCGTTCGATCGGGGCCTCGTGTACGTCGCGAGTGCGCTCGGCACTGCGCTGATCGCGTTCGGGGCGATCGCATGGGTCGCCGATCGATTCGAGACGAGCGGAACGATCGATGCACTGCGCCGAGCCGGTCAGATGTCGTTGACGATCTATCTCGGGCACGCACTCGTGTTCAACCTGGTGG
>CAXBAZ010001020.1:0-1616 GCA_963973395.1 uncultured Acidimicrobiaceae bacterium | reverse complement strand
CGCCCGCCACGGTGGCGAAGGTCGCGTGCGGGAGGCGTCCGGTCATCCGGCGGCCGATCTCGCCGAATTTCGTGTCGCGTTCGCCGGCCAGGACGAGCACGTCGCCGGTGATCTCCCGGAGCCGGTCCCACAGCGGGGGTTGACTCCCGGTACCGGCGGTGCGGAGGCTGCCGGCCAGGCCGGCGGCCGTGTTGCGACGCCGGTGGCGCAGGTCGGACGGGTCGTGCGGCAGGTCGGTGAACATCGGTGCGGCGAGCCATTCGTCGAGGAAGGCGTCGACGCCGGCGTGCTCGAGCTGTGCCGCACGTCGGTCGTCGAGGGTGCGTCGCGCGGCCCGCTCGGCGGCTTCGTGGATTCCCGGCGTGGCCCCGACCAGGACGAGTCGGCGGACCAAATCCGGGCGGGCGACTGCAGCCACCAGAGCGAACCGGCCCCCCATCGAGTACCCGACGTAGGTGCCGGAGCCGGCGAGCTCGGCGAGCGGGGCGCCGGCATCGGCGATCGCGGTGCGATCGTCGGCCGCCAGGCCGTGGCCGGGGAGGTCGACGAAGGCGAGCGTCGGTGTCCGTTCGAGCCGACCCGCGATGTCGTGGGCGATGGCGTGCCAGTGGTGGTGCGTCTGTGTGAACCCGTGCAGGAACACGAGCCGGTCGGCAGGACCGGCCTCAGGCCTCGCAGGCGTCATCGCTGCACGTCGCGGCATCCGCCGGGGCCGCTTCGGCGGTGAGCTTCTCACCGAGTCGGCGGAACACGTTCAGGAACGTGTCGGTGTCCTGCGCTCCCGGGATCGCCCACTGTCCGTTGATGACGAACGTCGGGACGGCTGAGATGCCGGCATCGGCTGCCTGCTCGAGGTGGGAGGCGACCTCGGCCCGGCCACGCTCGGATTCCAGGAAGTCGATCGCATCCTGGCGAGGAAGTCCGACCTCGGCGGCGCAGTCGGCCAGCACCTCGGGGTCGCCGATGTCGAGGCCGTCGACGAAGTAGGCCCGGAGGAGGCGCTCCTTCAGGTCGCTCTGATTCACGGGTGACCCGGGCAGCTCGGCGAGCCAGAGCAGGCGGTGGGCGAGCAGCGTGTTGGCTCGCAGGGCTCGGTCCATGTGGAACTCGATGCCGTCCTCGGCTGCCGTTGCCGTGACCCGATCGATGATCGCCGTCGCCTGTTCGGGGCCGCCGAACTTCTTGGCGTACGCCTCGAAGACCGGCTGCGACTTCCCGGGCGAGGCGGTCGGGTCGAGCTGGTACGGCCGGTACGTGACGTCGATGTCGATCTCGCCCTGGAGTTCGTCGACCGCACGTTCGAATCGACGTTTGCCGATGTAGCACCACGGACACACGACGTCCGACCAGATCTCGACCTGCAGGCTCGGCGTGCTCATGGCGATCAACCCTAGGAGCTATAGCGTCGGGCCGCATGACCGGGTCGTCGATCGGCAACGCCAACGCCACCGCGTGCGCCACGCTGGTCGACGAGTGGATCCGATGTGGCGTGCGGCACGCCGTGGCCGCTCCGGGATCGCGCAGCACGCCGATGGTGATCGCCCTCGCCGCCCGCGACGAGTTCGTCGTGCACGTGGTGCACGACGAACGTGTCGCCGCGTTCGTCGCGCTCGGTC
>CAXBAZ010001019.1:0-1618 GCA_963973395.1 uncultured Acidimicrobiaceae bacterium | reverse complement strand
GTGGGTGGGTGTCAGCATCGCTGTGATCGTTGCAGAGGCGCCGGCAGCGACGTTCGTGCGGACGGCTCCTTCTCTCGCGAATGGTTGATCTGCAGAGACCGCCGGCATCAAGGACCGGCACGTAGATGGCGGCGTCAGTTCATGCCGGCCAGGGTGTCTTACCCGCAGAAGTAGTCGTCGTCTCCTGCCCACACCAGCACCCCGAGATCGGCGAGTTGGAGCGACTGCACCCCGTGGTCGACGGATCGCTTCCACCGCTGCGTCCCGTCCGCCGCGAACGCTGTCACGTCCTGGCCGTCGGCGACCACGCTCATCGACGGTGACATGGCGGCACGGGGGGCAGGGCGGTTCGGGTCGCCGTCCGGGAACAACGGCGACGGCACGGGGCCCTCGGGCACGGTGACGATCACGACTCTCCGCCCGTCGCTGAACAGGAGCGTGTCGCCCATGCGGCCGGCGAACCCGCCGAGTGACAGGCCCGTGGAGGCCGATGCCAGCGGGGTGCCGTCGGCCGCTCCGGCGACCGTGACCGTCCTGGTCGCGGTCTCGCCGCCGTCCGTGGAGCGCTGGTCGTAGACGACGAGGTCGCCGGCGAGTGTTGCGTCGCGCACGCCGTTGAGCGACCAGAGTTCGTCGCCGGTCTCGGCGTCGAGGACGACGATCCGGCGGTCCGACCCGACGCTGGACCCGATGGACACGAGCACCCGTCCGTCGTCGGCGACGGCGGTGCCGGGCGTCCCGAAGTCGCCGTCGCCAAGCGGTTCTGTCACCCACCGGCTGCCGGTGAGCGAACGTGCGGTCTCGCTGTCGAAGTCGGCGGTGACGACCCGGTCCCCGTCGACCGCGACGATGCCCGGGTCAACCGTGACAGCCGGGCTGTCGGCCCCGGGCGCCTGGACCGTCACGCCGCCGTACACGCCGTGCAGCACGAGCTGCTCGTCGCCGAGGAGCTGACGGGCTCCGGCGTCGTCGACCGGTGCAGACTCGCCGTCCGCTGCGACGGCAATGAACCGCCCGTCGCCAGTCGCGGCGACGACCGCCCCGTCGCCGACTGCGGCGAGGCCCAACGCCTCGGTCGCCACGAACCGTTGCCAGAGCGGCCGGCCGGTCGCCAGGTCGAGCGCCGACACGCTCGGCGGGTTCCCGTCGATGTAGCGGCTGACCGTCACCACGGACCCGTCCAGCACGGCCGGCTCGTCGGCGGTCCACGGCACGGCTTTGTTCCACCTGACGTCGCCGCTGTCCGGGTCGAGCAGCGTCAACTCGCTGGGGCGAGGGAACCCGCACTCGGCCTCGGCGTCGCCCACCGCCAGCGTCTCGTCCGGGCGTGTAAGCCCTTCGCCCTGCTGGCGAAGCGCCTCGTCGAGCGACGGCAGGCGGTCCGAAGAGTTGGAGCATGCCCCGAGGAGGAGCGCCGACGTCGTGAGCGCCGTCAACAGCGATAGGCGGACGTGCATGCCCTTCTGACGCCCGGCTTCGACGGCCGGTTCCCCGGTGTCGTGCCAGCCCCGCATGACCAGATGTTGCCCTGTGCCTTCACGCTGTGCGTCGATTGTCTCAAGCAGGGTGAGTCCCATGGAGTGGTGTAGATCGGCCGCCGCCGTCTCGGTCCCCGAGA
>CAXBAZ010001018.1:0-1619 GCA_963973395.1 uncultured Acidimicrobiaceae bacterium | reverse complement strand
TCATGTGGGAACTGCTCGAGGAGGCCGCAGACGCCCTGATCGCCGACCTCGGCATGGTGCGCGTCGACGGCGTCGACACCGAACTGCCCCGGATGGGAGCAGCGTGGTCGGTGGCGAACTCGGTGAGTCTCATCCGACAGCTGGAGGAGCACTGGCCCGACTGCGCCGACGATCTGACCCCCGAGATCCGGATGGCCATGGAGCACGGGCCCGGTCGCTACGGCGCCGAGGCCCGCATCAAGCTCGAGCGCCGCCGGACCGAGCTGAACGAGGCGATGGCGCGCATCTTCGACACGACGGCAGGGGGCGTCGATTTCGTGATCACCGCCACGAACCCGGACGTCGCGTTCGCCGCCGACGGGCCACTGCCCGACACGTTCGGCGGCATCGCCGCCGGCGCGAAGATCAACGGCCGCCTGACCTTCCCTGCCAACCTGCACGGCAACCCGGCGATCTCGATCCCCGCCGGGTTCCTCGACGGCCTGCCGATCGGCTTGCAGGTGAACGGCCCGCACTTCAGCGAAGAGCTGCTGCTCGACATGGCGTTGACGGTCGAGCGCAACCGCCCCTGGCCGCTCACGACGAACGGGGTTTCCGCCACGCTCTAGGGTTCGTCGCATGCAACTCGGTGCGTTCTCCCTGAGCCTGTCGGTCGCCGACCTCGCGGTTTCCACCGCGTTCTACGAACGGCTCGGCTTCGAGATCGTCGGCGGGAACGCCGACGAGGGTTGGCTCATCCTGCGCTGCGAGGCGACCATGATCGGGCTCTTCTGCGGAATCTTCGAGGGGAACCACATCCTCACGTTCAACCCGGGGTGGCAGCAGGAGGGCGTCGCGGTCGAGGGGTCGTTCACCGATGTGCGCGACATCCATCGCGTCGTCGCCGACGCCGGCGTCGACACGATCGAATCGGCCGGCCTCGACGGCGACGGCCCGGCCCACTTCGTCATCGAGGACCCCGACGGCAACCACATCATGTTCGACCAGTTCGTCGACCGCCCCTGACGCGCTCCAGCTCGACACATCGCTTCGTTGTGTCGTCGGTCACGTCGAGCGCCGGTTAGTTTCGACGGCATGAAAGTTGCGCTCACGGTCAACGACTTCATCCGCCGTGCGGAGGCGCTCTACCCCGATCGGGAGGCGATCGCCGACGAGCCCGACCAGCCGGCCGAGTCGTGGGGATCGATCACCTACCGGGAGATGGCGCGGCGGGCGAGGGCGATGGCGGCGGGCCTCGACGCGCTCGGCGTCCAGCAGGGCGAACGTGTCGCGATCCTGTCGCACAACTCGGCTCGTCTCCTCACGGCCCTGTTCGGCGTGAGCGGTTCGGGCCGCATCCTGGTGCCGATCAACTTCCGGCTCGTCGCGGAGGAGGTGCGGTACATCGTCGCCCATTACGGAGCCCGCGTGCTGCTGATCGACCCCGAGCTCGAAGACGCGATGGCCGGGGTCGAGTGCGAGATGAAGTGGACGATCGGCGCCGAGAGCGACGCGATCCTGATGAAGTTCGACGTCGAACCCGAGCCGTGGGAGGGGGACGAGGACGCCACCGCGACGATCAACTACACGTCGGGGACGACCGCCCGACCCAAGGGTGTGCAGCTCACCCACCGCAACGT
>CAXBAZ010001017.1:0-1621 GCA_963973395.1 uncultured Acidimicrobiaceae bacterium | reverse complement strand
TCCTCCGATGACGACACAGCGGCTCCCGTTCCCTCCTCCATCGTCGACGAGTCGCCCGACGAGTCGCCGGACGACGGGGTCTCGGCCGGTGTGCCGGCGAGCACGGTGCCGCCACCGACGTCCGGTCCCCCGTCGTCGACAACGGCGGCGTCTCCGCCAGCGAACCTCTCGACGCCGACGTCCGATGTACCACCGCCCGATACCGACGACGGGATCGCCGCACCCGTCGGCGACGAACCGACCGTGCTCGGACCGCTCGGATCGACCGAGGTCGAATTCGACACCGGGGGAGGCACGGTGCAGATCGGCGGCGGAGACGTCCCCGATCTGGTGCCGGCGACGTTCCCGCGTCCGGCCGACCTCGTGGTGCAGACCACATCCGAGACCGCAGATGCAGCCGGATTCACCGGTGTGTCCGAGCTCGGCTTCGACGAACTCACACAGCTCTACCGTGACGGGCTGCCCGCCGCCGGCTACGAGGTGACCGAGGGCAACTTCATCGCCGACACCATCGCTGTGTTCGGGTTCGACGCACCGACCGGGACCGGCGAGGTCGTGATCAGCTCGCCCGCGCCCGGAGGAGGTCAGAGCCTGATCGTCACGTTCGAACGCTGAGGTCGGCCGCCGTGAGGGGCGGTGGCCGGCTCACACCGAGCTCGCCGAGGATCGCATCGGCCTCGTCGCTCAGCTCCTGTGCCCGTTCCCCCTCGACGGTGCGTGCGGCCGCGAGCAGGGTGAGCGCCCGCTCGAAGCCTCGCGGCGCCGATGCCAGCGCTTCGTCGAGGGCGGCCCGCGCCCCGGCGTGGTCGCCGTGACCGACGCACGTGAGGGCGACGGCCCGCAGGACACGGACGCGGAACGGGTGCCCGGCACCGAACCGCTCGAGGAGCCGTACACCGTCATCGGGGACGGCAGTCCCACGGAGCACGTCGAGTTCGAGACGCCGCGAGTCGAGATCGTCCACCCACTCGGCCATGCCGAGATCCTCGAGCTGCTCACGGGCGGATGCCAATCGCTCGTCGGCCACGACGAGGTCGCCGGCGCGCATCGCTGCCACCGCCCAGAACAGGGTCGCCGCTGCGATGCCGGCGGGATAGCCGACCGCACGGTAGTTGCGGATCGCAGCGTCGAACAGCTCCATCGCCCGGGCCCAGTCGCCCTGGTCGGACAGGATCTCGGCACTGTTGATCGCGGCGGTCGCGGCGGGCACCACCGTGCCGGCTCGCTCGGCGGCGTCGAGCGACTCGAGGTAGCTCGTCCCTGCGTCGGTCCATCTGTCCGCGAAGTACGCCTCGATCCCGAGGTTGGTGAGCACACGGGCCGTCCCGGCATGATCGGCGAGCGCCCGATGGGCGGCGAGGGCGCGCTCGCCCGTTCCGTCGGTGTCGGAGGCGCGCAGGAAGACGAGTGCGAGGTGGATGCGCTCCAGTGCCAGCGCCACCGTCGGCTCGTCGCCGGCTCGCTCGGCGTCGGCGAGTGCGCCGCGCGCGAGTGCGAGGCACGTCTCGTTGTCACCCATGCGCGATCGGATGCCGGCTTCTCCGAGCGCGGCCCGGGCCCGCGCGACGAGCCAACCGGGTCGCCGCGCGGTGGGAGGCACGTTCGCGACCGCTCGCCGATA
>CAXBAZ010001016.1:0-1623 GCA_963973395.1 uncultured Acidimicrobiaceae bacterium | reverse complement strand
GGTGTAGCGGCTCGGATCACCGGCCACGTTCGACAGGCGGGCGAGGCCCGTGAGCACGGCTCCCAGGAGGTCGGCGAGTCCTGCCCGATCGACATCGGGCAGCAGCTCGCCGGCCTCGGCCGCGTCGTGGACCAGACCGGTGAAGAACCGTTGGTGGCGACCGCGTTGCGGTGTCAACAACTCGAGCAGATCCGGATGGCGTTGTGTCTCCTGGGCCACGGCGACGATGAACCCGGCGATCGACGGGTCTTCCAGTTGCATCTCGTTCGCTCGGCGCAGCACGGCGCTGAACCGGGCGAGAAGATGCGACTCGAGCGCCGCCGCCCGTTCGAACTCGGTGTACACCAGGTCGATCGCGTCGCAGTACACCGCGGCGTAGAGCGCCGCCTTCGAGTCGACGTAGTGGTAGATCGCGGTCGGGGTGATGCCGACGTCGGCCGCGATCAACTTGTTGGTGGTCGCGCGGTAACCGTCGCGTGCGAATCGTTCCCGCGCCGCACGCAGGATCGACCGTCGGGTCTCGTCGGAGTTCCCCGCGGGAGGACGTCCGACTCGGCCACTGCTCCCCATGGGCGAACGGTAGCGGCACGTCCGCGTCCGGGCGGTACCGAACGACGTCCGGGCGGCTCGGTTCGCTGGCAGACTGGACACATGAACGCCGACGCCGATCTCTCGTTCGATCAGCTGATCGAACTCGAGCGCATGGAAGCTGCATCAGCCGATGCGAACGCGGCCGGAGCGACGGCGTCCGACGACGACATCGTGCTGCCGTGGTGGCAGCACCCGTTCAACATCTTCACGATCGTCGTGACGGCGGCGATCCTGGCCGGGATGATCGGCTGGATGGTCGGCGACAACGGTGCGGGCATCGAGCACAACGAGGTCGACACCGGCTTCCTGCACGACATGCGCGTCCACCACGAACAGGCTGTGCTGATGGGCATCATCTACCGGAACCTGCCCGACACCGACCCCGGTCTTCGTACGGTGGCCCGTTCGATCGTGACCGGCCAGAGCCTGGAGGTCGGACGGATGATCCAGCTGCTCCGCATGTTCGGCGAGACCGAGGCGAACGAGACCGACACGGCCATGACGTGGATGGGGATGGCGACCGACGTCGACGGCATGCCCGGCATGGCGTCGGACGACGAACTCGACCGGCTGGGTCGGCTCGAGGGCGAAGCGGCAGACGAACTGTTCGTCGAACTGATGTCGGCGCACCATCTCGGCGGTATCGACATGGCCGAGTACGCCATCGCCAACGGGGTCAACGACGAGGTCGACCAGATGGCCACCACGATGGCGTCGGGCCAGCGTGCGGAGATCGCGGAGATGGTCGGTCTGCTCGAATGAACGGCCTGAAGCGCACCTGAGGACGACGGGCCGGCACGTGGGTCGATCCCTACACTCGATGTCGATGTCGATGTCGACGACCGCCGACGCACGACGCACCCGCCGGGCACGGGCATCGGCTGCCGCCGCCGCGGCCGTGGCGCTGTCGGCCCCGAGCACACGCGCCCGGGCCGCATCATATTCCCGCTTCAGCCGGGCGACGACGTCCGCGGCCGGAACCATCCTTCACGGCCGCGATGCCCTGGCCGCAGCCCCAGATATCCTTCCAGG
>CAXBAZ010001015.1:0-1623 GCA_963973395.1 uncultured Acidimicrobiaceae bacterium | reverse complement strand
CGCCGGTCCGCGCCGTCGACTCACGCGACGACCCCGGACGGGAGCCGCTCGCCGCCGAGTCGACCCGCGTGATCCCGCTCGCGTCGTTCGTCCCCGCCACTGCGACGGCGGTGCTCGGCAACCTCACCGTGACCGAACCGCAGGCCGACGGCTTCATGACGGTGTTCCCGTGCGGCAGCCCCGTCCCGCTGGCGTCCAACCTCAACTTCCGGCGGAACGAATCGCGGGCGGTCGCCGTCGCCGTCGGCCTCGGCGCCGGAGCGGAGCTGTGCGTCGAGAGCAGCACGGCTGCCCACGTCGTGTTCGACGTCAGCGGGTACTACTCGCCGGCCCCCCAGTTCGGACCGGTCGCTGCGCTGCAGCCGCTCAGCGGACGCCGCGTCGCCGACTCGCGGAGCGGCGACGGTGGATGGGTCGGCAAGTTCCCGGCCGGCGCGACCCGCAGCCTGCGTCCCACCGCCGGGCTGGCCAACGATCTCCAGAGCACCGCGGTCGTCGTCAACGTGATCGTCACCCAGGCCGAGGGCGACGGCTTCGTCACGCTCTATCCGTGCGGCGACACCGTGCCGAACAGCTCGGCGGTCAACTACAGCAGCGCCGGCGAGTCGACGAACATGGTCGTGGTGGATCTGTCGGCGACCGGTGAGATCTGTGTCTTCGCGCTCACTCCGGCCCACGTCGTGGTCGACCTGTTCGGGGTGCTCACCGCGGACGACGGTGTGCTGGTCGAGTCGCTCACCCTCGACGCGTTCACCTGGCCCCGGTACCGGCCCGGCGCCACCGACTACGCCGTGGAGTGCAGCGGTTCGTCGACCGACATCGGCATCGAGCTTCTCCGGTCGACCACTGCTCGGGTCAACGGTGTGCCGGTCGAATCGGGCACGATCGACCTGCCGACCTCGACCGACGACCGGATCCGTGTCGAACTCCGGCGCGGGTCGACGGTGCAGAACCTCTCGTTCAGGTGCATGCCCGCCGACTTCCCCCGCTTGGCCGTCGAGCGCCCCGGCAACCCAGCCCCCGGCTGGTACGTGACCACGGTGCGGACTCCCGGCTCCGGCGGCGGCTACGCGACGATTCTCGATCGGTTCGGCGCCCCGGTCTGGTACAAGTACGTGCCCGGTGACCTGTCGAGCGTCGAACGGCGCAGCGACGGACGGCTGCTCATGGTGCCCGCGCTCGGCCCGAGGTACGGCGTCGACCCCGACCGCGGCTACTTCGTCACGAGCCTGTTCGGCACGGTGACCCACGAGCTCCTGACGGTCGCCGACCCGCTCGAACCGGGCGTGTCGTTCCCGACCGACCACCACGACTTCGTGGCGTTGCCGGACGGAGCGCGTGCGATGCTGAGCTATCCCCTGCTCGACGCGGACCTGAGCGCCCTCGGCGACGGCTACTCGGCGGACGACGAGATCGCCGACGGCGTGATCCAGGAGATCGCAGCCGACGACGAGCTGCTCTGGCGGTGGCGCACCAGCGACCACTTCGGCTACCGCGAGGCGCCGTACCCGATCCGGTGGGGACCGCTCGAAGGGTACGACGGCAACGAGGTCGACATCTTCCACCTGAACTCGCTCCAGCGGGTCGACGACGGCGACTACGTCGTGTCGGCCCGCCACCTCG
>CAXBAZ010001014.1:0-1625 GCA_963973395.1 uncultured Acidimicrobiaceae bacterium | reverse complement strand
CTTCCTTGACCTCGTCCTTGAAACGCTTGAGCGTCGAGAGCTTGCCCTCGTGGATAACCACGTTGTCGCGGATGAGGCGAACGCCGGCACCACGCTCGACCATACCATCGGTAACCCGGCAGCCGGCGACCTTGCCGACCTTGGAGATGTTAAACACCTCGAGGATTTCGGCATTGCCCAGGAAGGTCTCGCGCACTTCAGGCGCCAGCATCCCGCTCATCACGCCCTTAACATCGTCGATCAGGTCGTAGATGATGTTGTAGTAGCGGACTTCGATGCCTTCGCGCTGCGCCAGATCGGCGGCCTGCTTGTTGGCACGGACGTTGAAGCCGATGATCACCGCGCTGGACGCCGTTGCCAGCGTCACGTCGGACTCGGTGATCCCACCCACACCCGAGTACAGGATCTGCGCCGACACTTCGTCGGTCGAGAGCTTGTTGAGCGCTGTAACGATCGCTTCGACCGAACCCTGCACGTCGCCCTTGATGAGCAACGGGAATTTGGCGATGCCCGAAGCCTTGAGCTGATTCATCATCTGCTCGAGCGAGGTCGCACCGCCACCGGCGGTCTTTTCACGAATGACGCGCTGGCGGTATTCGGTGATCTCACGAGCGCGAGCTTCGCTTTCGACCACCGCGAAACGGTCGCCCGCGTCGGGAACACCGGAGAAGCCAAGCACTTCGACCGGCGTCGAAGGACCGGCGGATTTCACCTGCTCGCCCTTGTCGTCGATCAGCGCACGGACCTTGGCCCATTCATTGCCGGCCACGACGATGTCGCCGACGCTGAGCGTGCCGCGTTGCACCAATACGGTGGCAACGGCACCACGTCCCTTGTCGAGCTTGGATTCGATGACCAAACCCTGGGCAGAGCCCTTTTCAGGCGATTTGAGTTCGAGCACCTCGGACTGAAGCAACACCGCTTCCAGCAGACCGTCGAGATTAGTCTTCTTGAGCGCGGAGACTTCAACGTCGAGCACTTCACCGCCCATCGATTCCACGAAAACTTCGTGCTGAAGCAGTTCGGTGCGCACGCGGGTTGAATCGGCGCCCTGCTTGTCGATCTTGTTGATCGCCACGATGATCGGAACGCCTGCCGCCTTGGCGTGCTTGATCGATTCAATGGTCTGGGGCATCCACCACCAGAATGGCGATATCTGTAGCCTGAGCACCGCGGGCGCGCATGGCGGTGAACGCCTCGTGGCCCGGCGTGTCCAGGAAGGTGATCTTCTGGCCGTTCTTTTCGACCTGATAGGCACCGATGTGCTGAGTGATGCCACCGGCTTCTGTCGAGACCACATTGGCCTCGCGGATCGCATCGAGCAGCGAGGTCTTGCCGTGGTCGACGTGACCCATGATGGTCACGAGCGGGTGCCGGTTGACCAGATCGCCGGCGTCATCGCTACCAACGCTCGGCCATGCGGTTCGCCAGTTCGGCCACGGTGATGGCCTCGGGGATCGTGACTTCACGGGCCAGCTTGGGCTGGGCGACCTTGGTATTGCGACCCATCTTCTTGTTCTGGCGCCGGCGCATGGCAGCCAAGGACGGTCCGCGCCGATCGCTGTCGTCGAGCGCGGAATTGACGTTGAGGCGCCCACGCGAGTTGGAATCGCGGCGAGCGGGTG
>CAXBAZ010001013.1:0-1625 GCA_963973395.1 uncultured Acidimicrobiaceae bacterium | reverse complement strand
CGGCCGTCGCGCCGGGGGCGAATCCGTCACCTCGGCCAACGTGTCCACGACATCGCCGACGACGTCCGAGCCGACATCCGCCTCGACGACGACCGTGCCCACGTCGACCAGCGTCGCCACGACAACGACAACGACAACGACGACCACGACAACGACCACGACGACAACGACGACAACGACAACGACCACCACGACCACCATGCCGGCTACGACTACGACCACGACCACGAGCACGCCGGTGCCGCCGACGGTCGTCGCCTCGGGAACGATCGTCGGGGTGGGCGGCACCGTCACCTTCCGGGGGAGCTGCGACGCCATGACCGGGCCGGTGGCGGTCGGGGTCACGAGAGAGGCCGACGGATCGTCCGAGGTCGTCGACACCGGTCTGACCTCCTCGCCGTGGTCGTACACGTGGAGCGCACCCACCGACGAGCGAGACGTGTCGTCGTTCGTCTTCCGATTCTGGTGCGGCACGCCGGGCGGTGAGCGCGGCGGCGCAGCGACCGCCCACCAGGCGCGCGTCGACATGGTCGCCAGCGCTGCACCGCCTGCCCAGCCGGCGCCCGTACCACGGGGCACCGCAACCGCCGATCAGACCCTGCCGGAGACGAACTGAGACCGATGGACCCCACCCAGCTCCTCCAGTCGTCGATGCCGCTGTGTGCAACGCTCGGCATCACGGGAACCGAAGCCGGCCCCGACCGGGTCGTCGCACATCTCGACTGGCGGCCCGAACTCTGCACGTCGGGTGGCCTCCTGCACGGCGGCGCCGTCATGGCACTCGCCGACGCCGCCGGCGGCGCGTGTGCGTACCTGAACCTGCCGGACGGTGCGGTCGGCACCTCGACGATCGAGTCGAAGACGAACTTCCTCGGTGCCGTCCGCGACGGCAGCACGCTGACAGCGACCGCGACACCGCTGCACCGTGGCGGTTCGACGATCGTCGTCGAGACCGAGCTGCGTGTCGACGGCCGGCTGGTCGCCAAGACCACCCAGACGCAGACCGTGCTGCGCCCGCGCTGAACCGGCGACCGGGCCCTCCCGGAACTCCTTCGCCGAGTGCCACACCCGGTCGACAGAATGGCGCCATGACAGATCTGGCAGTCGAGGCACACGGCCTCGTGAAACGATTCGGCGACACGGTCGCGCTCGACGGTGTCGACCTCGAGGTGCCCCGCGGTGCGATCTACGGCCTGCTCGGGCCGAACGGAGCGGGCAAGACCACGGCGGTCCGCATCCTGACCACGCTCCTGCGTCCCGACGGTGGCCGGGCCACGATCGACGGCGTCGACGTGGTGTCCGACCCGCACGGCGTGCGCGAACGGATCGGCCTCACCGGGCAGTACGCCGCCGTCGAAGAGCGGCTCACCGGGCGCGAGAACATGGAGTACGTCGGACGCCTCTTCCACCTGCCCAAGTCCGACGTGAAGTCTCGGGCACGCGAGCTGCTCGAACGCTTCGATCTGGTCGACGCGTCCGATCGGGTGGTCAAGGGGTACTCCGGCGGCATGCGACGGCGGCTCGACATCGCGATGAGCCTGATCGCACGCCCGTCGGTCCTGTTCCTCGACGAGCCGACCACCGGCCTCGATCCGCGCAGCCGGCTCGCCATGTGGGACCTGATC
>CAXBAZ010001012.1:0-1628 GCA_963973395.1 uncultured Acidimicrobiaceae bacterium | reverse complement strand
AGCGGGCTCGCCAGCACCGCCGGGTCACGGAAGAACCGGTAGCGACCGCCGAGCCGGGCGTCGTACGAGATGTAGCGGGTGCTCTGCTCGAGATAGCTCATCAGCCGGCCCCACTCGAGGATCTTGGTGAGGATGTTCGACGCCTGCTCGCATGCGAGGTGCACCCCGCCGAGCTGGGCGACCGAGTCGTCGCCGTACTCGAGGAACACCTTCTCGTACAGGTCTTCGGCCCGTTCGAGACCCATCGTGGCGTCGATCGACTCGTCGCCCTCGATGTCGAGGGCGTTGACGAACTCGTCGAGGAACAGCCGTCGCAGACTCTTGGAGCTCCGGCTGTACCGCGCGAACAGGGCGCCCTTGACGACCTCCGGCAAATTCACCAGCGCGAACACCGGACCGTCCAGGTTGGTGAAATACCGGCGGAGGACGTCCGCCTCGGCGGAGGTGAAGTCCTCGGGCACGTACACGGTCACGAGCGGTCATCGTAGGAGGCGAACGCCGGCCCGTCGGGGACCACCCGCTCAGCGCTCAGACGAACACCTCGGCGGCGTCGGGGACGACCTCGATCGCGACGGCACGAGCGGATCCGGCTCGCACTCCGTCGACCCAGACCGAGATCGCCCGCTCGAACTGCCACGAGTGGTCACGGACGGCGGTGGTCGTGATCGCCTGATGGGGGACGTGGGTCCCCCCCGGCAAGCGGCTGCGCGCCTGCCACCGCTGGCGGACCGTCATCGACGACGCGACCTCGATCACGTCGAACCGTCCGTCGTTCGGGTGGGCGCGGGGAGCGACGTTCCAGCCGCCGACGTGATCGACGTTCATCGCCGCGACGATCGGGCCCCGCCACCAGCTCGACCTCATCACCACGTGTGCGACCGCCACCGCCGTGCGTTCGTCGATCCGGCACCGCAGCAGGTCGATCGGGAGACGCTGCATGTCGCGACGCGGCGGCGGACTGCCCAACGAACGGTGGAGGTCGCCGGCCGATGGCCCGACCGGCCGACCGGCACCTTCGACGAGCACCCGTGCGAGCGCAGCGTCGGAGTCGACGACGAGGAGGTCGTCGGGCCGGTCGACCGCCACACCCCACGGTCGGCCCTTCTCGATCGTCATCCGGGTTCCACGGCGGAGGCATCCTCGACCACCCCGCGAAACGCCGCCTCGGAGGCGCGTCGGGCTGCCGCGCGCGTCCGGGGATCCGGCGCGACGATCGCGACCTGACGGAGCACGTCGATGAGCTGCTTGACCGTCCGGACGAAGTCGCCGCCCGTCAGTTCCTCCTCGGCGACGACTTCGGCGAACCCCTCCCCCGCCACCCACGCGTAGGCGACGGCGAAGAACGTCGGGTCGGGCGCCCGGTGCTGGGCGAGGCCGTGCACGAGCTCGAGGTGGGCGAGCTCCTCGCTGAGCCGTTGGATCGAACGCCAGCGTCGACGGATGTCGCTGTCGGGGAACCACGGCATCGGCGGATCGTCGGGCGACCGGTGCTCGTACACGAACGTCGACACCAGTCCGGCGAGCGTGGCCGCGTCGACGCCGTCGAGCAGCCCGGTGCGGATCGCCTCGGTCACCAGGAGATCACTCTCGTGGAACACGCGGGCGAGCATCTCGCCACCCTCGGTCAG
>CAXBAZ010001011.1:0-1630 GCA_963973395.1 uncultured Acidimicrobiaceae bacterium | reverse complement strand
CCCGACGACGAACCCTTCACCGAGGCCGACGTCGAGTTCGCGTCGACGCTGTCGACCGTGATGGCGAACGGATTTCGGACCGGGCTGCTCAGCAGCGTCGCGTCGCAGCCGTTCGACCGCGTCACCCGCGGACCGGCGGTGATCATCGTCGACGCACACGACCGGATGAGCCAGATCAGCGTCGGCGCCGAGGAGCGTCTCCGACAGGTGGTCGTCAGCGAACACAGCGCCGGTCCGATCGGCACCGTGGCTGCGCTCGTGGCGAGCGCCCGCCGATACGCGAACGGGCAGTTGGCGGTGGTGCCCCGAGGTCGGCTGCGCCTGAAGGACGGCAGCTGGGTCGTGCTGCAGGCATCGCCGATGACCGCTCGTGACGGTGTGACCGGCGACGTCGTGATCACGATCGAGGGCGCCCGCCCACCCGAGATCATCCCGCTCGTCGTCGAAGCGTTCGGCCTCACCACTCGTGAGCGCGACGTGACGCAACTCGTGCTGCAGGGAGCCGAGACCAAGGACATCGCCGCCGCGCTGCACCTGTCGGCCTACACGGTGCAGGACCATCTGAAGTCGATCTTCGCGAAGGCCGACGTGCGCAGCCGCCGGGAACTCATGGGACGGATCTTCTTCGATCAGTACCAGCCTCGCCTCGGCCAGCAGGTGGCACCGAACGGCTGGTTCAACCCGAGCTGACGATCCTCGGTCGGCTTCGGCTCGTTTCGTGTGAACTTGCGTCAGCATCCCGTGAATGACTGTGAGGAGTCGGTGAAGCCGCTCAAGCCCGGTCGGGGACGGCTCGATGAACAGATGAGTCGCCCCGCCAGACGGCTCGAACCCCCCGAGAACTCCACGAGTTTCTCACGAGCGCCTCGGTCCCGCCGCCGACGGCGCTTCGTCGCGTCGGGGCGGCGTTCCCTTCCCGTCACCTTCGGACGGGGTGTCGACGGTGCCAGTCGGTTGCCGACTGATAGGCGTCGCCGACCCGCAGTGCCACGTGTTCGTGCATCGCGGGCGCGTGGATGGCCAGGCCGATCGGCAGGCGGTCGTTCGTGAACCCACACGGCACCGACAGGCCGCACCACCCGAGCCGATTGCCGATCGACGTGTTGCGCAGGTACTCGCCGTTGAAGCGGGCATAGCTGTCGAGCGATGCATCGACCTCGGCGAGCGACCGTGCCGACAGCATCGTCGCCGGCACCAGGAACCCGTCGATGCCGACGGTTCGCTCGGCGAACGACGCTTGCAACCGTCGCCACGCGTCGAAGGCTTCGAGGAAGTCGATCGCCGGCACGTCGCGCCCCAGCTGCATCCGGTTGGAAACGACCGGGTCGAGTTCGTCGAACGACTCCTCGAGGAACCGGCGGTTGACCGCGTAGCCCTCGGCCGCGACGGTGCGCCCCCGGTGCGGAGCCTCGTCGCCACCCATCACCTCGTCGATCTCCGGTGCTTCGATCGATGTCACGTCGGCGCCCAGATCGGCCAGGACGTCGCCCGCGGCACGGACCGCGGCGACCACGGCCGGGTCGGCGCCGTCGAAGAACATCGTCTCGATGAACGCCAGCCGCATGCCGGCGACCCCGTCGCGGAGCGTTGCCGACACGTCGTGCGGCACCTGTCCGGACGTCGCCGGATC
>CAXBAZ010001010.1:0-1630 GCA_963973395.1 uncultured Acidimicrobiaceae bacterium | reverse complement strand
GCCCGTCCGGACGGGTCAGATCAGATGCGACGTACCGGTTGCACACGCCCGCCTGTGACGACGTGAAGCAGTCCTCGTCCGGAACGGCGCCACCCGGAGTGCTCGAGCGGTAGATCACGATGTACTCGAGGGTCATGTTGTCGACCGATCCGAGGGACGAACGGAACGCCTGCAGCGCGCTGTAGTCGGCGAGGGGTTGGTCTGCGAGGTTCGCGCCCGTCCGCGCCGCCTGCTGGAGCGTCTTCTCCACCGCCGTCGCCTGACGCCACGCGTACCCGAACTCGATGACGCCCAACACCAAGGTGCCGAGCAGGAGCAGCGAGATGGCCGCCTCCACGAGCACCGCACCCGAATCGCTGCGCGCCCTCATCCTGTCAGGTCCCCGACTTCCAAGCGGGCGACAGCGGCCTGCTCCAAGGTGACCGAAGACCCGATGAGGCCCGTGAAGTACGGCCGTTGCACCCGGATCCACACGCCGAGGTTCTCCACGTCGTCGACGGTGGGGCCATCCTCCCGATCGGCCGGCGGGTAATCACAGGCAGGGCTGGTGGGCGTCAGATCGCAGTCGAAGTAGTCGGCGTCACCGAACTCCACAGCGAGGAACGCGTCGTAGGGATCGTTGTAGACGTTGCAGATACCGGCGATCGGGGTGCCGTCCTTGCAGGCGCTGGGCACCTGCTCGGCGGCCCCGACGCCGCTGGAGGGTCCCTCTGCTTGGAACACCACGACCCGTTCGATCCAGTCGGGATCGAGCGAGCCGGTCGAGTCACGCAGCGTGCGCAGGATCTGGTAGTCGGGCGCGGTCCCGTCCTCGCCCACGTCGGGGCCCACCAGGCCGCCGATGCGGACGGCATCGGTGACCGCATCGGAGGAGATCTGGTAGTCGCGCAGCAGGAAGCCCATCTCGATGATCCCGAACACGAGCAGGAAGAACACCGGCGCGATGAGGGCGGTCTCGACCAGTGCGGCGCCGGAGGAGGCGCAACGGCGACGCGTCATGCGTTCGCGACCGCATCTTGGGGCGGCGGGTTGAGGACTGGCTGACCCTCGATGTCGAGGACGGCGATGCGGGCCTGGCTGCCGGGGGTGGAGAAGAACGTCGATCCGCTGTCGCTGACGCTGCAGGCGCCGGCTGCGTCGGTGATGCAACTCGTGCGGGAGAACTCGTTCTCCGGCGCCGGGGGGTTCCGATCCCAGATCTGGAAGTTGACGGTGCGGGACGGGATGGGGTCCCCGTTCGAGTCGACCAACACGAAGTCGACCGAGATCGACCAGCTGTAGATGCTCAAGAAACACCCGAACCCCGAGCACACGCTCGTGTAGGCCATGTCGGTCCACGCGGCCGTGTTGACCGTCGGGTCAGGCGGCGGCGTCGTGGTCGTGGTCGTCGTCGTCGTGGTCGTGGTCGTGGTCGTCGTCGTGGTGGTCAGGGGGTGGCGCTGGCACGAGGGCGGCGGCGGCCGGTCGGAGATGCAGTCGAAGTCGTTGGCGACCTCGGCCTCGGTGTTGTCCTCCAGCCCCTGGATCGCGCCCACGGAGACGACCAGCAGGAGCGACACGACGAGCGCGTACTCAACGAGGGTCGCGCCCAGTTCCCGTGTCTTGCGTGCCCGCAACTCGAACCGTCCTT
>CAXBAZ010001009.1:0-1635 GCA_963973395.1 uncultured Acidimicrobiaceae bacterium | reverse complement strand
GGCGACGTGGACAGGGTCGTGGAGTTGCTCGGTGGAGACCTCGACCGTCCGTATGACTTCATCCGGGTGGCCGAGGCGATGCTCGAACTCGACCGACCCGACGACGCGCTCGCATGGGCGCGCCGTGGCATCGACTCGACGAGCGGTTGGCAGGTCGCCCAGCTCTACGAAATCGCCGCCGGCGTGATCGCTTGTCGTGGCGACGACGTCGGCGTATTCGATCTTCGTTGGGAGCAGCACCAGCGGATGCCGAGCTCGACCACCTACGCCAAGCTGAAGGCAGCGGCAGAGTCGACCGGGGCATGGCCGGACGAGCGGTCCGCGGCGCGTTCCGTGCTCGGTGCCCGAGACGTCGGCGGCCTCGTCGACGCACTACTCGCCGACGGCGACGGCGACGGCGCGTGGGACGCGGCGACCGGTGCCGACACCGAGGCGATTGGCGCTCAGCGGTGGTTGCGGCTCGCCGAAGAACGAGAAGCAAATCACCCGGCCGCGGCGCTCAACGTGTACCTCCGGCTCGTCGACTCGACGTTGGAGCAGGCCGATCGTCGCAACTACCGGGCCGCGGCCAAGCAGCTCAAGCGAGCCCAGAAGGCAGCAGCCGCCGCGGACCTCGCCGACGAGTTCGACGAACACCTCGCCGCGCTGCGCGAACAGCATCGCCGCCGCCCGACACTCATCGCCATCCTCGACAAGGCTGGCCTTCAGTAGTGAACAGGACGCCAGAAGCGCTCTAGTGCTCGAGTGTCACTCGCTCGCAGAGCGGAGGCGTTCGAGCGCTCGCTTCTCGATCTGGGCGATGCGTGACGGCTTCAGCTCGAAGTGGTCTGCGACCTCCTGGAGTGTGCGTGGCTTGCCGCGGTCGAGGCCGAACCGCAGCTTCAACACCTCGGCCTCGCGCGGGTCGAGTTGCGAGAGGAGATGCTTGATCTCGTCGGTCATCCTGATGGTCTGGACCGCATCGTTCACCTTCAACTTGGCCAGCCTTTCGGGCTCACGCGTGATGTACAGGATCGGCATGTACACCTGGAGAGTGTCGAGGAGTTCGAGGGAGGCGAAGAATCGGCCGAGCTGCTCGGCCATGTCGGCGTCCTGAGTAATGAGCGTCGCTCGGGTTCGGATGGCTGCAGCACAGATCCACCGGTCGTTGTGGCTCATCGCCCGGCTGGTTGCCTGGGTGATCCGGGCGAACAGCACAGCGTCCTCCGGCTCGATCGTTTCGACGTCGAGACCGAGTGCGGTGTCGAGCACCGGCCGACGCTTGTTGTCCGGGTCGTCGACGTCGCCGACGGCGAGTACGCCGGTGAAGAGTTCACCAACCACCACCTGGTGTGTCTTCGGGACCGTGCCGTCGTCGTGCTGTTCCAGGACACCCGCAAGGTGGGTTGCAACTTCGGGATGCGCCTCGTGCAGGCCGATCAGCGCGCTCGTTGTCGAGCATCACTCCCACGAGTCGTCGCGCTGTGCTTCGATCTCAGCCTGCTTGGTATCGGCGTGCTCAATGGCCCAGCCGGTGTCTGTGCGGGGAAGCGACGCGATGCGATCGAGGAGGCGCCGGGTCGGGGTGCGGCTGTCGGGGTCGTTGCGGTGGGGGACCAGCTTCGCGACGACCTCGCCGTGACGGGGGATGTACAC
>CAXBAZ010001008.1:0-1636 GCA_963973395.1 uncultured Acidimicrobiaceae bacterium | reverse complement strand
ACCATTCCGCCCGTGGCAGCGACGGCAGCGTCGTGCGGGTGTC
The DNA here is from genome assembly GCA_963973395.1 of uncultured Acidimicrobiaceae bacterium. GTDB lineage: Bacteria > Actinomycetota > Acidimicrobiia > Acidimicrobiales > Ilumatobacteraceae > Ilumatobacter. Next base: position 1,593 of record CAXBAZ010001008.1, on the reverse strand, counting down.
GATCACCCGGACCGGGTCGATCGGCACGACACCGCTGACGGCTCCCGCCGCCCGGGGGAGCGGTGCGTCGTCGCCGGTCCGCTGCGCCGTGACGAGATCGGCACTGAACTCGTGCGCCATCAGCTGCGACCGGGTGCGGTAGCCGTCGACGGACAGGTGGGTGTTGCCCCAGGAGCTGAACCCGCCGGCCGCCATCGCCTGCGGCCAGCCCCATGTGACGAAGTCGTCCCGCTCGTCCGCGATCTGGCGCAGCGCGAGGTTCCAGGTGTCGGCCTGGTGCCGGTATGCCGGATGCCGGGTGATCTGTGGCCACCAGATGCTGTGGCCCGGGCCGATCGTGTCGACGAGATGCATGATGGCGTCGCGCGCGCAGGCGAGGTCGGCGTCGCAGCGGCCCGAGTCGTTGGCGCCGAGGTTGACGAACACGTTGGGTGCGTCCCATCCCTCCTGACGCCAGCGCTCGATCCAGTAGCTCGATCGGGCCTCGGTCGTGCCGCTCGAGATGCCGGTCGAGTAGCCGACGCCCGCCCGGGCCCGGATCGGCCCCCACCCCTGCTCGGCCAGCCGCTCGACGAGCGTGGGGCCGAAGGCGAGTGAACCCTGCAGCACCGAGTCGCCGATCACGGTCACGGCGCCGTGCACCCGGGTGGTCCCGTCGCCGATCTGGTTGGCCAGTGCCGCCTCGGTCGGGTTCGCGGACGGGACCGCCACCGCCGTCAGCGCGAGCGTCAGCGCCACAGCGGCGACGAGGGGGGTTCGACGGATCCGTGGCACGCCACGACGATACTGAGGGCGACCCGTACACTGCTGCCTCGCATGTCGAATCGGCCGACGATCGCGTATCAGCCTGCGCTGGACGGTGTCCGAGCGTTCGCGGTCGCGGTCGTGCTCCTCTTCCACGCCGGGGTCCCGGGCTTCGGCGGCGGATACCTGGGCGTCTCGGTGTTCTTCACGCTCTCGGGCTTCCTGATCACGAGCCTGCTGCTCCGGGAGCACGACGAGTCGGGCACGATCGATCTCGCCGGGTTCTACGCACGACGGCTGCGTCGTCTGTTGCCCGCCAGCGTCGTGTGCCTGGTCGGCGTCGCCCTGATCGCCACCACGACCGACCTGTTCGACGGTGTCGCCAACCTGCGGGCGCACCTGCTCGGGGCCGTGTTCCAGGTCGCGAACTGGGTGTTCCTCGCGGGCGACGGCTCGTACCAGGATCTGCTCGAGCGGACGAGCGGTACCTCGTCGCCGCTCGAGCACTTCTGGTCGCTGGCGATCGAGGAGCAGTTCTACTGGGTGTGGCCGCCGCTGATGCTGTTCGTGCTCGCGCGTGTGCCCAGGCATCGGGGTCGAGTGGTCATCGTCGGCGCTCTCGCGGTGCTCACCTCGGCGAGCGCCCCGGTGATCGCACTGGTGTGGGGCGCCGATGCCGCCTACTGGGCGACGCCGGCGCGGATGAGCGAGATCATCATCGGCGCGGCACTGGCGACCGTGCTCGCCGGACGTGCGGTTCCCGACCGGGTCTCGCCGCTCGCCCCGTTGGCGCTCGCCCTGCTGCTCGTGTGCATCGTCACGTTCCCGTCCGCCGGCGGGCCCGCGTAC
>CAXBAZ010001007.1:0-1636 GCA_963973395.1 uncultured Acidimicrobiaceae bacterium | reverse complement strand
GGGATGGCCACGGTCCTCGCCCTGGTCTTCATCGTCATTGACTCCTAGGTCCAATGCCGTTCAGTTAGAACTACAGTGGTGTAGTTTGGGGCATGGCCCGTGCTGGATGGAAGAAGCCCGAGACCGAGCGCCGCTTGTCGGATCTGGTCTCGGTCGGTCTGTTGACGCGGGTGTTCCCGGCGGACGTTGTCGATGAGGTGATCGCCGAGTGCGACCGGACCGAGCAGCGGCATCGGTCGTTGCCGGCCCGGGTGGTGGCGTACTTCTCGATGGGCATGGCCTTGCATTCGGAGGGCTCCTATGAGGACGTGCTCGCCCTGATGACCGACGGGCTCGCGTGGGCAGGGTCGGGCCCGGTGGAGCCGGTGAAGTTGCCGTCGAAGTCGGCGATCTTCCAGGCCCGTCAGCGTCTCGGGGCTGAGCCGGTCAAGGCGCTGTTCGACCGGGTCGCTCGACCGTTGGCCGTCGAGTCGACGCCGGGGTCGTGGCTGGCGGGCCGGCGGTTGGTGGCCATCGATGGCACCACGCTCGATGTGGCCGACACGCCGGTCAACGACGAGTTCTTCGGGCGGCCAGGGGTGAACAAGGGTGAGCGCTCCGCGTTCCCTCAGGCCCGGTTGGTGGCCTTGGCCGAGTGCGGAACCCACGCGATCTTCGATGCCGAGCTCGGCCCATACACCACCTCCGAGCTGGCCTTGTCGAAGGTGCTGGTCGATCGGCTCGAGCCGGGGATGGTGTTGCTCGCGGATCGCGGCTTCACCGGCTTTGCCTTGTGGAAACAGGCATCCGCGACCGGAGCGGACCTGGTGTGGCGAGCCAAGAACAACGTCAAGCCTCGCCAGATCGAGACCTTCGCCGACGGATCCTGGCTCGGCGAGCTACGCGCCAAGAACGCAGAACTGAACACCGAGCACGTGGTGGTCCGGGTCGTGGACTACACCATCGACGACGGCCGCGACGCCCCGATGGGTCCGTTCCGGTTGTTCACCACCCTGGTCGACCCCGACGAGGTCACCGCCGCCGAGCTGGCCGCCGCGTACGCGCAGCGATGGGAGATCGAGTCGGTCTTCGACGAGCTCAAGACCCACCAGCGCGGCGCCAAGATCGTGTTGCGGTCCAAGTCCCCGGCTCTGGTCGAACAAGAGATCTGGGGGCACCTGTGCTGCCACTACGCCATCCGCACCCTGATGTTCGAAGCGGCCCACCACGCGCAGGTCGACCCCGACCGGGTCAGCTTCGTCGCCGCACTACGCATCACCCGCCGTTCGCTCTCACAAGCGCGCGATTTTCCCCCCTCTGGGCACTGACCACGGCTGGGGCCACGCCATCGTGCTGCTCTGCAGACGGCTCAACCCCATCCGACGACTCCGATCCAGCCCACGCCTGATCAAGCGCAAGATGCCCAAGTGGCACGTCAAACGAGCCCGCCACGCCGACTGGCCCCAGCCCACCGGCCCACCCGTGCCGACCATCATGCGAACCTAAACTGAACGGTATTGGAGCTAACGGAGGTCGGGCGTACCGATCATCCAGTACGGAGCGGCTCGGGCCCACACGACCCGGCAGGGAGTATGAGATCCATGCCTGACCGGGGTCCATCGGCTGGAAGCTCGAAGTCGTTACGGTCAGGCGTCTC
>CAXBAZ010001006.1:0-1637 GCA_963973395.1 uncultured Acidimicrobiaceae bacterium | reverse complement strand
CATCGGCTCGGTGAGCACCTGGCTGCTCGAGGGTTCGCCGTGCCCGGTCGTCGTGGTGCCGGACGCTTCCGCGACCTGACCGGGAGCTCTCAGAGCCCGTGGCGGGTCGGGAACGTCACCGGAATGGTCCGCGGTCCCCGCACCTGCCCGCCGGCCCAGGTGACCTTCGCCCGGTCGTCGATCTCGAACTCGGGCACCATCGCCAGGAACTCCTCGATCGCGACGTTCATCTCCATCCGAGCAAGGTTCGAACCGAGACAGCGGTGGATGCCGGCCCCGAACGCGACGTGACGGTTCACCGCCCGGTCGATGATGACCTCCTCGGGGTCGTCGAACACCGCGGGGTCACGATTCGCGGCCGGGAAGGTCAGCATCACCCGCTCGCCGGCCGCGACCTCACGCTCGCCCAGCGTCGTGTCGGCGGTGGCGATCCGCGCCATCGTGACCGGCGAGTACGCACGCAGGAACTCCTCGACCGCCGTCGGGATCAACTCGGGTTCGTCGACGAGTCGACGGCGATCGTCGGGATGGGTGGCGAGATGCCACAGCGCCGACCCGATCGAGCTCCACGTGGTGTCGATGCCGGCGATCAACATCAGCCCGACGTTGCCGCGGATCACGTTCATGCCGACCGGCCGGCCATCGATCTGGGCGCTCAGCAGGAACGAGATGAGATCGTCACCCGGGTTCTCCAGACGATCCTTGATCTCACCGACGAAGAAGTTCCGGATGATCTCGGCGTAGTGCTCGCGGACGTCGTCGTCCTGCAACCCGAGCTCGAGCACCCCCTGCACCCAGGTGGTGAACTCGTCGGCCATCTCCGGGTCGATTCCGAGGATGGCGGCGATGATCCGCGGCGGGATCTGGCGGGCGTACTGCTCGGCGAGATCGGCCCGACCGTCCTCGACGAAGTCGCGGATCAGGCGTCGACACAGTTCCTGGGTGTGCTCGCGATAGCGCTCGACCGACTTCGGCGAGAAGAACGGCAACATGAGCCGTCGTTCCGGGGTGTGGTCGGGCGGGTCGGTGGTGATGACCGACCGCAGCCGGTTGCCGTCGTCGTCGTACGTCGTCGGGGTCGGCGCCACGGTGACCGAGAACGACGACCAGTGCTCGAGGTCGTTCGCCACCGATCGCACACCCTCGAACGTGGTCGGCATGTACGTGACGCCGCGTCGTTCGGTGCGGGCGAACGGGCACCCCTGGTCACGGAGCTCCTTCCAGATCGGATACGGGTCCCGCACGAACGAGTCGTCGAAGATCTCGAAGTCCTCTGCCCAATCGTCGACCGGATCGGTCACGCTCATCACACCACCCCCATGGCGTCGGACCCCTGCGGGTCACCGGACCCGAACCTAGCTCCGGGCACGCTCGCGACCGGGGTCGGGCCCGCCCACGGCGTCGGCGGGGCCGCTCGCCGCGTCAGTCGGCGGCCGCGACCGGTGGTCGTGCCCGGGTGGTCCGCGGCGCGGGCAACGACGCGGCGAGCCGGTCGGCGAACTTGGCGAGCACCGGGCCGGCGAGCGCCGTCAGCAGCACGTAGCAGGCCACGAGGGCCCCCAGCTCTCCACCGTCGGCGAGGGGCCCGCAGATGCCGGGGTGATCGCGGTCGGGTTGTTCGGTTCCAACGTGCCAGA
>CAXBAZ010001005.1:0-1641 GCA_963973395.1 uncultured Acidimicrobiaceae bacterium | reverse complement strand
GCCGTGGGTGTGCGCCTGGCGACCCTCGGCCGGGTTGGCGCGCATGCCGAGGTACCCGTTGCCGATCGCGAACAGCGTCTCGGTCACTCCCAGGTCGCCGTGGTCGGGCTCGGTCTCGACGAGGCGCCACGGGTCGACGGGGAACCGGTGACGTGGGATCGCCGATGCGGTGGCTCGGATCTTCATGCGTCGTTCTCATCGGCAGCCGGACCGCCGGCCGTGAGCGTGTCACCGAGATCCGTGACGACCAGGTCGGCGCCGGCGTCGAGCAGCGCGACGCGGTTGCCACCCCGGTCGACCCCGAGCACGAACGCGAACCCGCCCGCGGCGCCCGCGGCGACACCCGACGTCGCGTCCTCGACGACGATCGTGCGGTCGTGGGCGACGCCGAGGAGATCGGCCGCGTACCTGAACATCGCCGGGTCGGGTTTGCCGACGAGGTCGTGCTCGACCGCCGTGATCCCGTCGACCACCACCGGGAAGCGGCCGTCGAGCCCGGCGGCCCGCAGCACGGTGCGGGCGTTCTTCGACGAGGAGACGATCGCCTGCGGCACGGCATGGTCGTCGAGGAGCTCGAGCACCGCCGTGGAGCCCGGGTAGGGGGCGATGCCGTCGCGTTCGAGGACGGCGTTGAACATGTCGTTCTTGCGATTGCCCATGGCGCAGATCGTCTCGTCGCCCGGCGGGTCGTTCGGGTCGCCCCATGGCAGGTCGACCTCGCGCGAATCCAGGAACGAGCGGACACCGTCGTAGCGAGGTTTGCCGTCGACGTAGCGGAGATAGTCGGTCGGTGTGAAGTCCCATGGTTCGAACAACGCCGCCCACGCCCGTTCGTGGATCTCCGCGGTGGGCGTGATCACGCCGTCGAGGTCGAAGAGCACCCCCGCGAAGCTCGTCCAGTCGAGGCGCGACGGTGGGCGCGAGGGGTGGCGCTGCATCGGCCCGAGTGTAGGTGTGGCGCCGGCGGTCCGTCAGGTGGCGGGTGGTCCGTCGCGGAGGCGGTCGAACGTGGCGAGCGCGGGTCGTGCCTGGCCGACGGCGTCCCACTGGGTCTCGAGCCACCACGTCGCGCCGGCGTCGGCCCACGCCGCCGGCGAGTGTTCGGTCAGCACACCTTCGATGACCACGTCGTAGCCGTCGCCGGGCAGCGAGTCGCCGATCGTGGCCAGTTCCTCCAGGGTGGCCTGCCGCGCCGTGCCGTCGTCGATCACCTGCGGGATCAGACCGTCCCATCCGTAGGCGCGCCGCATCGAGCGGTCGTAGCCGATCGCACCGACGCACCAGATCGGCACCCGTGGGCGCTGGATCGTGTTGCCGATCGTCGGGAACTCGGTGGGTGACACGTCGAAGTGGCGACCGTGGTACTCGTACGGTTGTCCGCCCCACAGCCCGCACGCGACCTCGAGACACTCGTCCATCAACTCGGCCCGTTCACGCTTTCCGCACTCCTCGCCGAATGCCGCCATGCCCGAGTCGACGGCTCCGAGACCGACCGACAGGGTGACCCGACCATCGCTCAGCCGGTCGACGGTCGCCACCTGGCTCGCCAGCTCCCAGGGGCGCCGGCGGGAGGGCACCGTCAGCATCGTGCCGAGCCGGATCTTCGAGGTGCGAACGGCGGCCAGCCCGAGGCTCACCCAC
>CAXBAZ010001004.1:0-1643 GCA_963973395.1 uncultured Acidimicrobiaceae bacterium | reverse complement strand
CAGGCGCGAGAACCGCGCGGGCATGGCCACCACCTGGGCCAGCCCGGTGGGGCCGCCCCAGTCCTGGACGAACACGGTGATGTCCCGGAGGTCGAGCTGCTCCACGAGCGCGGTGAGGTTCGCGGTGTGACGTGCGATGTCGTACCAGGCCGGGTCGGTGACCTTGTCGCTGCGACCGAAGCCGATGTGGTCGGGGGCGATGCACCGGTAGCCGGCATCGCGCATCGCGACGATGACCTCGCGGTAGAGGTAGCTCCACGTCGGCATGCCGTGGATCATCAGGGCTACCGGTCCGTCGGCAGGGCCCTCGTCGACGTAGTGCATCCGCAGCCCGTCGACGTCGAGGTAGTGCGGTTGGAACGGGAAGTCGGCGAGGCCGTCGAAGTTGGCGTCGGGCGTCCGCAGGAACGGTGGGGGTGACGGGGACTGGCTCATCGGACCGTTGTCCGTCTTCGTCGGCACGACGGAACTGTACACTCTGTAAACATCACTGCGTCGACGACGAAGAAGCGCCCCTACCTGCGCGCCGCTGACCGCCGCCGCCAGCTCCTCGACGCAGCCGGCCGGCTCTTCGACGGCGCCGGCTTCGGTGGCGTCACCATGGCCGGCACCGCCACCGAGGCGGGCGTCAGCCGCCGGCTCGTCTACGACCACTTCGGCGACCTCGCCACCCTCTACGAGGCGTTCGTGGAGGACCGCCTCGCCCGATACCGAGTCGGCACCCCCGACATCTCCCAGCTCCGGCCCGACGTCGCTGCAGCGGCGATGTTCCGACACCTCCTCACCATCCCTCCGACCGATCGCCGCGTGGTCCGCCTGCTCGTCGCCGACGTCGGGCTCCCGGCGCTCGACCGGGTCCGGGACCGGTTCCGTCGCGACGAGCTCGCCCGCTGGCCGACACGTTCTCGTCGGGACGATGGCGACGCGACGGCGAACGCCGCCATGTGGGCGACGGCCAGCGCCCTGCTCGCCCTCGCCGACGCAGTCGCCGACGGAGAGGTCAGCGAGACCGAGGCGACCAAGATCGCGGTCGGCATCGTGCGATCGACCACGTCGACGCAACGACGCACACCGGTCGATGCGGTGGAGTGACCTTCTCCCCTTCCGCCGACCGTGGTGATCACGGATGCTCGGCGTGAGGGTCATCGGCGATGACGCCACCGAGAGGAGCGGGTGCGATGAGCTACGACACGGTCGTCGTCGGGTACGACGGCTCGAGCGACGCAGACCGGGCGGTCGAGGCCGCCGCCGATCAGACCGGACGGGAGGGCACGGTCCACGTGGTGACTGCGTTCCACCCGGAGTCGACCACCCGCCTCATGCAGCACCTCCAGCAGCTCCCGGAGGAGTTCCGCTACACCTACGATCCGCACGCCGCCGAGAAGGAACGGCAGCACCCTGCACTGGCTCGGCTCGAGGAACGTGGCGTGCACGCCGAGGCGCACATCGTGCCCGACGATCCGGCCACCGCGATCATCGACGTCGCTGCGCGCGAGGGCGCTGACCTCGTCGTCGTCGGCAGCCGCGGCCTGGGTGGGGTGCAGCGGTTCCTCCGCGGCAGCGTCTCGGCCCGGGTCGCGGCGCACGCCCCGACGAGCGTGCTGATCATCCACGATCCGAGCCGCACCTGACCTCGCCCGCAC
>CAXBAZ010001003.1:0-1643 GCA_963973395.1 uncultured Acidimicrobiaceae bacterium | reverse complement strand
CCGAGCCGCCACGAATTGTTCCGCTACATCGCCGACGCCGGGCGACCGGTCGACATCGCCGAACTGACCGCACATCTCGCACTGCACCACAACGCGATCCGTCAGCATCTCGCGAAGCTCGTCGTGGCGGACCTCGTGACGGAGGCCACCGCACCTCGCGTCGGGCGCGGCCGACCTCGGCTCGTGTACACGGTCGACCCGTCGGCCGAGAGCCGGTGGGGGGTCACCGGCCCGTACGAGCGGTTGACCCTGCTGCTGTCGGAGATCATCCGCACCGGTGAGACGCCGGTCGACGTCGGCCGCCGCGCCGGCCGCCAGGTGCCCGTCCCGGCGAACGTGGTGGCCGACCCGGTCGCGTGTTTGGTCGACGCGATGGAGCGACACGGGTTCGAGCCGGCGGCGAAGCGACGCGGGAGGCAGGTCGACATCGTGTTGCGCGCGTGCCCGTTCGAGACCACGGCCTTGGCCGACCCCGACACGGTGTGCGGAGTGCACCTCGGCCTCGCGTACGGCGCCGCCGATGCACTCGGTGGGCTCGTCATCGACGAACTCGTCGCACGCGATCCGCGCCGCGGGGCGTGCCGCCTGCGCTGTCACGTCGAATCATGACCGGGCCGATGGACACGCTCACGGAGGATCCTGTTCGCGATCTCGATGCCCTCCGGTCATCGCGGCACCTTCCCTGCGGCCTACGGGAAGGACACCGCAGGCGATGTCGCCGACGTCGTCCAGCGACTCCCAGTGGCCCGCAGTTGACCCGAGCGGCATGTTGCTCCCCCTTCGTCGCCCGTCCCGCCGGTCCATGTCTCGCAAGGGCACGATCTCTGACCCCGTCGGCACGAGAGCGAGCGACGGCCCCCGTCGTCTCGATACCGTCACGGTGTGAGCGAGAACGGATGGCTGCGGATGATCGAGGAGAACCCCGGTCATTCGGCGTGGTACATCGAGCGATTCCGGACGATGGCTGCCGAGGGTCGAGATCTCGACGGTGAAGCCAGGCTCGTCGACGCGATGGTTCCCCGTGGAGCTCGGATCCTCGACGCCGGCTGTGGACCCGGACGGGTCGGCGGTCGGCTCGCTGCGCTCGGCCATCGTGTGGTCGGCGTCGACATCGACCCCGAACTGATCGCTGCCGCCGAGGGTGATCATCCCGACGCGGTCTGGTTGGTCCGCGACCTGGCCGTGCTCGATCTCGCCTCCGAGGGCATCTCGGAGCCCTTCGACGCCATCATCTCAGCGGGCAACGTGATGACGTTCCTCGACCCGGCCACGCGCCGCATGGTGCTGAAGCAGCTTGCGGCGCATCTCGGCCCGGACGGTCGGCTCGTGGTCGGGTTCGGAGCAGACCGAGGATATGAGTTCGACGACTTCTTCGCCGACGCCGACTTCGCCGGACTTCGCGACGAGCTTCGATTGTCGTCATGGGACCTGCGTCCCTTCGATTCGGCGTCCACGTTCCTGATCGCCGTGCTGGCGACTCGCTGACCCGGTGCCAGTGCGGCGGGCCCTGCGCTGGGCGTGTCGACGCCGTCCGGACACGTGACGAGCGAGTTGGACAATCCCGGGAATCTTCCATAGGTTCGAGCGAGAACCCGACCTTCGAGGAGGAGCCGTGCAGAGTCTGCCCGACGACGGACACGAAC
>CAXBAZ010001002.1:0-1643 GCA_963973395.1 uncultured Acidimicrobiaceae bacterium | reverse complement strand
TCGTCGGTGAGTCGTATGTGCAGCCGACGAGGTCGGGTGCGCCGCGTCGGTTGCTGGACACCCGTGAAACGGGGAAGGCCGTGGCGCCGTCTGCGCGTCGGTGTTTCGAGGTGGCGGGGTCGCCGGGTGATGCGGCGGTGGTCAATCTGACGCCGGTGTTGGCGCAGGGGCCGGGGTTCGGGGTGTTGGTGTCGTCGGATGTGTCGGTGGTGCCGAATGCGTCGAATGTGAACTATGGGGTGGGGTCGGTCGATCCGAATGTCGCGGTGGCTCCGATCGGTGCTGATGGTCGGGTGTGTTTCCAGAACGCGGACTTGACGAGTGTGCATCTGGTCGCCGACCAGGTCGGGACGATCGTCGGTGAGTCGTATGTGCAGCCGACGAGGTCGGGTGCGCCGCGTCGGTTGCTCGACACCCGCGACGCCGGGATGTGAGCCCCGCTCGACGTCAACGTGTCGAGGTCGCGAGCAGGCCCTCGACGGCGTCGGCGATCGTGTCGGTGAGCGTCTCCGCGAACTCGATCGTGAGATGGTGGGGGTCGCGCCGCACCACGATGCCGTCGATGATCGGTTGACAGGCCGGCAGCGTCGGGCACGTCGCCCGATCGAGGTCGAGGGTGCTGATCAGATCCGAGCTCGCAGCGATCTCGCGCTCGGCCCGTTCCTCCGTGCCCTCGGGATGTGCCGCGATGATGCACTCGGAGGCCATCGCCGCCGCCGAGAGACAGCTGATCGGGTTGGCATCGAGGTGGGGGAGCGGCTCGATCACCAGGATCGGTACGCCGAGGTCCGCGAGTCGATTCAGCGAACTGGTGGTCGCCCGCTCCACGAGCGACGGGCGATCGAGATCCTGCCACTCGGGGTTCGGTGTCGACATCTCACCTCTGCCCTCGACCGACGCCGGGAACCCCGCGACGACGATCACGTCCGGATCGATCGACTCGATCCGTCCACCGTACGTGAGCTCCCTCCGGACCGCGCAGCGGCGTGCCTTGTCACCGCCGGGATCTCCCAGCAGCTGGTACTGCCACGGACAGCCCTGGGAGAAATCGACGGCGAGCGACATTCCCCGCTCGGACGCCACCTCCGTGAAGGCCGGTATCAGCATCCGCGCGTGGCTGTCGCCGATGAGGAGCAGCGTGCCCTGTGCACCGGTCGTGACCACGCAGTCGGAGCCGTCGGGTTGTTCGCAGGCCGGCACCTCGGGCACCGCGACGGCCAGTTCGGGCCAGTCCAGATCCGGGACGGCCACGTCGGCACCCGGCACCGTGTCGATCGACCGTTCCTCGGATTGCCCGGACGGTTGGCGGACCGTCGACTCGTCGACGACCTCGTCCCCGCTGTCGGCGGGGGCGACGCCGGCGACGATCGTCGACCGAGGCAGACGGTCGAGCCGGGACGGGATCCGGGCCGGCCGTTCGATGATCTCCACACTCAGTGCGGCCAGTGCGGTACCGACGACGCCGGACACCACCAGGGCGCTGACCGGCCCCATGTCGACCACCACGTCCAGCAGTACCAGGACCGGCCAGTGCCACAGGTACGTGCCGTACGAGATCCGCCCGAGGTACCGCATGGTCGGTCTGGACGGCACGCCCGTGGCCGCCGACCCTCCCAGTTCGAGCGATGTGATCAGACCGGCGG
>CAXBAZ010001001.1:0-1646 GCA_963973395.1 uncultured Acidimicrobiaceae bacterium | reverse complement strand
CCGCTGCACCGGCGCCTTGCCGGACTGCGCGGCCTCGACGAGCCTGGCCATCTGGGCGAGCTGTGTGTCCGCGCCGACCCGAAGCGCCTCGACGACGAGCCGGCCGTCGGCGTTGACCGTCGCCCCGATCACGTCGTCACCGGGACCGACCTCGATCGGGACGCTCTCGCCGGTCACGAGCGACTGATCGACCGCGGCGTGTCCGTCGACCACGCGTCCGTCCGTCGCGACCTTCTCGCCCGGACGGACGACGAACCGGTCGCCGACGCGCAGTTCGCCGATCGGGACGCGCCGCTCTGCGCCGTCGGCGTCGAGCACGGCCACGTCCTTGGCGCCCAGATCGAGCAGCGAACGGAGCGCGTCGCCGGCCCGGCGTTTGGCGCTGGCCTCGAAGTAGCGGCCGGCGAGGATGAACGCCACCACCGTCGAGGCCACTTCGAGGTAGATGTGGGCGGTGTCCGACTCGCCGCCCGCGTCGAGCGACATCGTCATCGACATGCCGACATCCCCGGCGGCCGTGAACAGGAGTGCCCAGAGCGACCACAGGTAAGCGGCCGACACACCGACCGAGATCAGTGTGTCCATCGTGGTCGCGCCGTGCCGGAGGTTGAGCGCCATCGACCGGTGGAACGGCCACGCTGCCCACGTCGCCACCGGTGTCGCCAGGGCCAGTGCCACCCACTGCCAGCCGTCGAACTGGAGCGGCGGGACCATCGACAGCAAGAGCCGATCGGGTTCGTCGACGCCGTCGGACGGGACGTGCGCGCCGTAGCCGGTCGCCTCGATCGTGGCGATCAGGTCGTCGACCGTGAGATGCGCGGCCGGTTCGGCCGGGAACTCGACACGGGCCTGCTCGGTCGCGTAGTTGACGGAGGCCGACACACCGTCGAGCTTGTTGAGTTTGCGTTCGATGCGCGACGCACAGGCGGCACACGTCATCCCCGTCACGTCGAGCGTGACGAGGTCAGGCGACGTCGAAACCGGCTTCATCGATCGCTGCGACGATGGCGCCGCGGTCCAGTCGTTCGCCGGCGACGACGACGTCCTTGCTCTCGAGGTCGACGCTGACGTCGGTCACACCGTCGAGTGCACCGACCTCCTGCTTGACCGCAGCCTCACAGTGGCCGCAGGTCATGCCGGGGACGGAGAACGTGAGTGTCTGGGCGTTCATGATTTCACCAATCGTTCGATGGCCTTCGAGGCCTCGGTGATGATGCGATCGGACTCGGCATCATCGTCGGACTGCACTGCGCTGGCGACGCAGTGCCGCAAATGGTCGTCGAGCAGCTGAACCGCGACGCCCTGGAGTGCCCGCGTCGCCGCCGAGACCTGGGTGAGCACGTCGATGCAGTACGTCTCTTCGTCGACCATGCGTTGCAGACCACGGACCTGACCCTCGATGCGCTTCAACCGCGCGAGCACAGCTGCCTTGTCGTCCTGGTACCCCGGCGTCGCCATACGGCCATGCTAGCGGCGATACCACCGATACCCTACGGGGGTATAGTTTCAGCTCGGATCGGACAAGAGCTTGTCCGCCAAGAAGTCGAGCACACGCCGGACGCTCGGTTCGTCGCGCTGCTCGGTCAGCACCGAATGGTCGAGGATCGACGAACTCGGCAACTCGACGGCGATGAACGCCTCGCCGA
>CAXBAZ010001000.1:0-1651 GCA_963973395.1 uncultured Acidimicrobiaceae bacterium | reverse complement strand
ATCCGCTGAGCGCCCTGGCACCAACCGTCAGGCGGGGGACCAGGCCGTGCCGCCGTCGACCTTGATGATCGAGCCGGTGGTGTAGCTCGACGCCGAGCTCGCCAGGTACAGAGCGGCGCCGACGATCTCGTCGGCCTGCCCGCCGCGCCGCAGCGGAATCGACGTCTGCGCCCGTTCGTCGAAGGCGTCGAGATCCCAGGCCGTGCTGATGTCGGTCAGGAACGGACCCGGCATGATGCCGTTGCTACGCACGGTCGGTCCGAACATGTGTGCCAACGCGATCGTCAGCGCATTGAGGCCCGCCTTGGCTGCGCCGTAGGGCACCTCGGCGGCGGACGGTTCGACGGCGGCGATGCTGCTGACGTTGATGATGCTGCCGCCGGAGTGCCCCACCATGTGTTCGGCGGCGAGGGCCGACAGCCGGAACGGGCCCTTCAGGTTGACGCCGACCACCTTGTCGAACAGTTCCTCCGACACCGACCCGAGCGACGTGTAGAGCGGCGACATCCCGGCGTTGTTGACCAGCACGTCGATGCAGCCGAATCGTTCGAGCGTCGTCGCGACGAGTGCGTCGCAGTCGTCCCAGTGCCCGACGTGACACGCGACGCCGATCGCCTCGGTGCCGTACGTGTCGGTGATCTGCATGGCGAGCTCGGCACAGGCCTCGACCTTCCGGCCCGGTCAGGTCGAACAGGTCGTGGGAGTCGGTCGTGCGGTCGGTCGTGCGGTCGGTCGTGCGGTCGGTCGTGCGGTCGGCCATCGCTCGATTCTTGCCGCACGCCCCACCGGGTCGAACGTCGGAGCGGCCACCAGCACGGTCGGCGCTCAGCCGACCGGAACCGGATCGGCCTGCTCCGCTCCCTGCTGCTCGGCGACTGCGTCTCCGTAGAGGAGGGCCATGGCCAGGGCGGCGAACGGTACGAGCACCGCATACACGAGCGACACGAGCATCGAGAAGACCCACAGCGGGATGCTGCTGGCGACGACCAGGAGGATCAACGCGACGAGCAGCCCGATGAACCCGCCTGCGGAATTCAGCGCGCCGGTGACGAGCGCGGTGTGGAACCAGCGTCCGCGGACCAGCTCGGAGCTGCGGGCGAGGGCCGATCGGCCGTCCCGCTCTTCGTACATCACCGCCTGTGCCACGAACTGGTACCGGACGAGCTGCCGGATCCCCCACGGGGCACCGACGAACGACGCGAGCAGTACGAAGACGATGACGAACGACCGACCGAACGCCCCGACCAGCGCCCGCCGGTGTTCCCAGGCGGCGCGCAGCGCATCGATCGCGGCGGGCACGCCCCGGCGCTCGTCTCGCAGGTACACCGCGACGACCGCATTGACGGTGATGAACGCCGCGGCGTTGGAGACGCTTCCGACGAACACCGAGAGGAACAGGCTCGTCCCGCTCGCCTTGCCGGCCAGCCCGATGATCGCCGACACGAACGGGATCAGCTGCACGATCGCCGTGAGGGCACCGGTGACGACGAGCGCCGGCAGGTAGACCGCACCGGTGAGCAGGAACACGAGTGGGTTCCGGGCGTACTCGCGACCAGCTGCTCGGACGAGCTGTCCGGCCCGGCGCCGTCTGACGATCGGCTCGGGGTCGACCTGTCGCCAGTCGGTTCGACCGACGAGCAAGCGGACGACG
>CAXBAZ010000999.1:0-1655 GCA_963973395.1 uncultured Acidimicrobiaceae bacterium | reverse complement strand
TTGCGTCGCTCGCGGCCACGTCAGTGAACTCCACAGACGAAGTGCAAGTCATGAGCGGGTCGCCGTATGTTGTGTTGGTCTGTTGGCTCTGCGCCGCGTAGGCGTCGCCCACGGCATTGGATGAATCCGTTGCGACGGCACCATCATGGCTAAGAGTGAAGTAGGCCTGCGACCCGCCAGTACCCCCTACTACCCACGAGCGGCAGCCGAAGATACAGTGAACGTCCCACGTAATGCCTGCTGGCATAGTGACCGTGCAATCCGAGGGTAGGTAATTAGCACCCTGAGAGGATAAAATAATGGAGAAATCCGCCACTACCCGTGAGTGAGCGGGCGCCCCGCCAACGAACTCCCACTTCATCGTGTCTGAAGTGTTGCCGTTGTAAACAAACATCCAAGACAGCCCATCAACCGGCCCCGCAATGATATGGGCATCACCATGACGCGGGTGGGTCGGGAAGGTTGCATCCTCCTTAAAGCTCGTGCGTAGCTCCACGTCGGCGTGAGCAAGGCGCCCGTCGTCACTCGTGCTGATGCCGATGCCCGGACCCTCGCGGAAATTGAGTCCCGGGCTCGTGGAGACAATGACGCCGTTGTGTTTTAGCGGCCGACTCTCGGAGCCAGTGTTTAGTCCCGCCAGATTGCCACGTTTAAGTTGCGCCATTTACTTCCTCCTTGGCGTGTCGCCGACAGTCCGATACCAGAGGCCCATCTGCCCGAGGGCAACGGTGCCCGCGACCGACTCGTCTGCGTCATAGAGGCGGTAACGGAAGTACTGGTCGATGAGATCCGTACGCCCCGCCCAGTCCGAGAGGAGAGGGAAGATGACATCACGGTTCTGCCACACGTCGTTACTCAGAGCGACGATGTCGGCGTACGACCCGCCGCCAGCCTTGTCGACGGGCGCGGCCGTGGTTGAGTTGGTGACCTCGCGATTCGCGGCAGGAGCGTCCTTGCCGATGTCCTGCTCATCCTGTCGGCCGGTGAAGGCGTCGAGGACAAGGTTGGTTAGGTCCGCCTGGTACTCGATGCGAAGCCCGAGCCAATTGATAAGCTGCTGCGCGTGGTCAGTGAGACTGATCGCGCCAGAAGCGAAGTAGAAGAACGGCTGCGATCGTGCGCCCGTGCGAGCGAGGGCCGTGCTGTCCGCAAGGATATGGCGTGGAGCCCCGTTCTGAGATATGTTCGAGCCTTCGTGCGTGATACCGCTGAAGGATCCGAAGCCGTCCACGTAGATGACGTCACCCCCATCGGGCGTGGTACCGCTACTCGTCAAGCCGTAGGTACCTGTCGGGTCCCCGGCGGGGGTGATCGTGAATTCGAGGTACTGCCACTGGTCCCTCTTAGTCATGTCGGCGGAAACTTCGCCGTCAAGCGGGGACCCCATGGTGGTTTGATCACCGAAGGTGAGAGCACCACCACTCCAGGCCGTGGGGATGTACAGCCAGATGGAGGCGACGGACGAGACAACGTCAGTAATTGTGAGTGCCGGTGAGGCACAGAGTATAGTACTATCCTGGTAGGTACACTTCAACGACTTGGATCCGAATTTCGCCTGGTCAGTTGACGCGGCGATACTGTTTCCTCCGCCCGTCGTCCAGCCCGTAGTGTCGGTCTCGAAGCTGCTGTTCCCGACCGGGTTCTCCTTATACGTG
>CAXBAZ010000998.1:0-1666 GCA_963973395.1 uncultured Acidimicrobiaceae bacterium | reverse complement strand
TCGGCCTGATGCACGCGGTCGAGAAGTTCGACTGGCGCAAGGGCTTCAAGTTCTCGACCTACGCCACCTGGTGGATCCGACAGGCGATCACCCGCGGCATCGCCAACACCGGCCGCACCATTCGTCTACCGGTGCACGCCGGCGACACGCTGGCCCGACTGCAGAAGGCCCGCTCGCGGCTCGAACTCAAGTACGGCCGCCCGGCCACGCTCGCCGAGTTGGCGAAAGAGGTCGAGATGCCCGAGGAGAAGGTCACCGAGGCGCTCCGCTTCGCCGCCGAACCGCTGTCGCTCTCCGAGCCGCTCCGCGAAGACGGCGACGCCGAACTCGGCGACGTGGTCGAAGACCGTTCGGCCGAGTCGCCGTTCGAGGTCGCCGCGACCGCACTGCTCCCCGAAGAGATCGCCCGCCTGCTCGCACCGCTCGACGAGCGCGAGCGCGAGATCCTGAAGCTCCGCTTCGGTCTCGACCGCGGTGAGCCGCGCACCCTCGAAGAGGTGGGCGAGCACTTCAACCTGACCCGTGAGCGGATCCGTCAGATCGAAGCCCGCGCCATGAGCAAGCTGCGTCACCCGTCCAGCGACACCGGCGCCCGCGACCTGCTCGCCGTCTGATCCCGACACCGCACGGCGCAGGTGCGGCGCAGGTGCGGCGCGTTTGCCACACTGACCCGATGACGATCGAGATCCGGGCTGCGACCCGCGACGACGCCGACGGCATCACCGACGTCCAGGTGGCGTCGTGGAGAACCGGGTACGCCCACGTGTTCCCCAGGTCGGTGTTGTACGCCGACGACTTCGACGCGTCGCGGCGTTCGTTCTGGAGCCTGTGGCGGTTCGCCCCTGGCCACCGCGTCGCCGTGGCGGTCCGACGATCCGACGACGCCGACCGCGTCGTCGGCTTCGCGTCGTACGGTCCGGAGCGCGAACGGGCACGCGGGTTCACCGGACGGGGTGAGGTGTGGGCGTTCTACCTCCACCCCGACGTGTGGGGCACGGGTCTCGCGTCGGCGTTGATGGAGCACACCGAAACCCGTCTGCGAGCCGAGGGGTTCGACGCAGCGGTGCTGTGGGTGCTCGAGGACAACCCGCGGGCACGTGCGTTCTACGAGAAGTTCGGCTGGCGACTCTCGGGCATCACCGCCGACTTCGACGACTACTGCGAGGTCAAGGTGCCCGAAGTCGAGTACCGCAAACACTTGGCCTGACGGTCGCCCTACCCGTCGACCTTCGGACCTTTCGGGAGCAGCGCACCGACCGTCGACGTGGCGACGGGGCCGTCGTCGTCGTCGCCGACCACCACGACGAGGTCACGCCCGCCGAGTTCGAGCGCAACCTGCAGGCAGGCGCCGCACGGCCACGTCAGGGAGCCGTCGGTGTCGGGCGCCGCGAGCGCGAGACGGACCGGCCGAGCGTCGGAGGCGACGACCGAGAACATCGCCGCCCGCTCGGCACACATCGCGAGTCCGAGCGACACGTTCTCGACGAGCACCCCGACGACGACGTCGCCGGAGTCGGTTTCCACTGCGGCCGCCGTCTTGAACTTCGAGTACGGCGCATACGCCCGGGCGGTGGCACCGCGCGCCAGCTCGATCAGGTCGGCGTCGGTCGGGGCCTCGGTGCGTTCCACGCGGTCATCATGCCCACGCCGTCGAGCGACCAAACCC
>CAXBAZ010000997.1:0-1670 GCA_963973395.1 uncultured Acidimicrobiaceae bacterium | reverse complement strand
CCGGCAGTGCCGCTCACCAGGATCGCGCTGCCCTTGTAGAACCCGCCGTCGCCCAGCATCGAGTCGAGGCGGGGCACGCCGGTCGACACCCGTTCGGCCGACACCGAATGGCGGAGGCCGCGGGTGGTGACGGGGAGCACCGAGACACCCGTCTCACCGATGAGGAACGGGTACTCGTTGGTGCCGTGCAGCGACCCCCGGTACTTCAGGATCCGGAGTCGGCGTGTGGACGTCTGCTCGGTGACGCGATGGTCGAGCACGATCACGCAGTCCGAGACGTATTCCTCGATGCCGTGACGCGTGAGTGTTCCGTCGCCTCGCTCCCCGTGATGACCGCGGTGACGCCACGCTCCTTGAGCCAGGCGAAGAGTCGGTGGAGTTCGGACCGCAGGATCGCAGAATTCGTGAACGCACCGAACAGCGTCTCGATCGTGTCGATCACGATGCGCTTCGCCCCGACCTTGTCGATCGAAGCGGCCAGCCGGATGAACAGGCCGTCGAGGTCCCAGTCGCCCGTCTCCTCCATCTCGCCCCGGACCACGTTGACGTGGTCGAGCACGAGCATCCCGTCGGCGCGCGCCGCCGGGAGGTCGAAGCCGAGGGACGCGAAGTTGGCGACGAGGTCGTCGGTGGACTCCTCGAACGCGACGAACACACCCGGCTCGCCGTACTGTGTGACCCCGCGAACCAGGAACTCCATCGCCAACAGGGTCTTGCCGCAACCGGCCGGACCGCAGATCAGCGTCGATCGTCCCTCCGGGAGCCCGCCGCCCGTGATCTCGTCCAACCCGACGATGCCGGTGGGCGACTTGCTCACCGTCGGTGGGTCGATCGCGACGAGCGATCGTTCGGACCCGGGTGCGGTCGTCGTCTCCATGGGCATTCGCCTCTCGCTGGTGAGGCGACCCCGGCCACGGTCCGACGGCGTCGCACCTGCTCCGCCCGTCGTCTCGACTGCTTCCGGTGTCCATCGACCGGAACCGGCCGTGACTTGAGGCGTCGTCGCTGTGCGGGGTCCCGGTGCGACTGCTCCGGTGCCCCGGGACCGCGAGCGGCGTCGGACGCAGCGCCGACTAGCCTCGGACCGGTGCGGTTGCTCGTGGCGTCGGATCTGCACTACGCCCTGCCACAGTTCGACTGGATCCTCGATCAGGCGAGCGACGTCGACGCGGTCGTGCTCGCCGGTGATCTGCTCGACGTGTCGTCGACCGTGCCGCTCGAATCGCAGATCGTGGTCGTCCGCACGTACCTGCGCAGCCTGGCGGAGCGCACGACCACGATCGTGTGCTCGGGCAATCACGACCTCTCGGCCCGCAACGGCCACGGCGAGAAGAGTGCGCCCTGGATCGTGGCCTGTCGCGACGACGGCGTGATCGTCGACGGTGACCGGTACGACCACAACGGCATCCGGATCACGGTGTGCCCGTGGTGGGACGGCCCCGCCACACGCGCCGAGGTGGCCGCGCAACTCGCCGCGGACTCCCGTGGACGACCCGGGCGCTGGATCTGGATCTACCACTTCCCGCCGACGGAGGCTCCGGTCTCCTGGACCGGCAGCCGGCACATCGGCGACGACGATCTCAACGGATGGATCGACGAACATCGACCCGACCTCGTACTCACCGGCCACATCCACGATTCGCCGTTCATCGACGGAGGCTCGTGGCTCC
>CAXBAZ010000996.1:0-1672 GCA_963973395.1 uncultured Acidimicrobiaceae bacterium | reverse complement strand
CGGTGGACGAACTCGTCCGCTCGCTCGGCGCGGCGCATGGCCCCACGCTCGCGGTCGGCGCGGCCGGCATCACCGTGCTGCTCGCGGTGAGACGATGGGCCCCGCGCGTTCCGGGTGCTCTCCTGGTGGTGGCTGCCTCGATCGCCGCCGTGCACCTGTTCGACCTCGAGCGGCGCGGCGTCCGGACGGTCGGCGACATCCCGAACTCCCTCCCGGCGTTCGGTCTCCCGGCGATCGACGGCGGGGCGATCGGCACGCTCGTCACGACCGCGCTCGTCATCACCCTGGTCGGTTTCATGGAGTCGATCGCGGTCGCCAAGGTGTACGCGCGTCGCCATGGGTATCAGATCGATCCCAATCAGGAGTTGATCGGTCTGGGCGCGGCCAACGTCGCCTCCGGACTGTTCGGCGGCTACCCGGTGACCGGCGGGTTCTCCCGAACGGCGGTCAACGACGCCGCCGGCGCACGCACTCCGCTGGCCTCGGTCGTCACCGCCGCGGTCGTGCTCGTCGCGGTCGTGTTGTTCACCCCGCTGTTCGAGGTGCTGCCCCAGGCCGCGCTCGGAGCGATCATCATCGTCGCGGTCGTCAATCTGGTCGACATCCGCGAGATGCGCCACATCGCACGGGTCAAACGATCCGATCTGATCGGACTCGGCGTCGGCTTCACGGCGACGCTGGTGCTCGGCATCGAGATCGGGATCGGCGTCGCCGTGGTCGCATCGATGCTGGTCGTGTTCGCCCGCATGTCCCGCCCCCACACGGCGGTGCTCGGCCGCATCCCGGACACGACGACCTACCGCAACGTCGCCCGCTTCCCCGAGGCCACCACCGTACCCGGCGTGCGGGTGGTGCGCATCGACGCCGCGGTCTCGTTCGTCAACGCCCAACACGTGCAGCGCCTGTGCCTCGCCGGAGCGGCCGCAGCAGCCGCCGATCACCTGGCGCACGGCGAACCGGGCGTCGGCCCCGCCCTGGTGATCGACTGCGAGGGCATCAACGACCTCGACGTGACCGGCGCCGAGGCCCTCGGCGAGGTGATCACCGAGCTCGCCGAGTCGTCGGTTGCATTCCATCTCAGCGACGTGAAGGGCCCGGTGCGCGACGTCCTGCAACGAGCGGGGCTCTGGGACCGTCTGGCCCACCGGATCCACGCCAGCGCCCACGACGCCGTCGTGGCGATCACCGGCGATCCCCGCTCGGGCACGCTCCGCGACGCCGGGATCGACGAACGCCGACCCGAACCATCGACGACGACCGACCCACCCGAGCACCAGTCCAGGAGGACGACCCCATGACCACCAGCACCCGAGACACGCGAACGACCGATGCGTCAGACGGCGGAGCACCGAGCAGCGTGATGGCGACCCGGATCCACGCCGACGAACTCATGCAGTTGCGCAGCGACGACCCCGAGCTGCGGATCCTGGACGTGCGCACCACCGCCGAGTTCGAGTCGGTCCACATCCCCGGCTCGTTCAATGTGCCGCTCGACCTGCTCGCGGAGCACGTCTCGAACCTGGCCGACCTCGCCCACCCGGTGGTGCTCGTGTGTGCGTCGGGCAACCGCGCCACGACCGCGCACCGGCACCTCACCGATGCCGGCAAGTCGAACCTCCGCATCCTCGACGGAGGCATGGGCGGGTGGCAGACCGCGGGCGGCGAGGTTGCA
>CAXBAZ010000995.1:0-1677 GCA_963973395.1 uncultured Acidimicrobiaceae bacterium | reverse complement strand
GATGGGGATGTCGAGGGCGACCCGGACCTGGGAGGCGCTCGGACCGTCCTGGCCGGCGAACTTGAAGGTGTCGAGCTGCGGCGGCTGGACGACCCAGACCCGTGGAATCACCGGGTCGAGTCCGAGGAAGCCCAGATCCAGAGGGACCTCTGCAGAGGCGAAGTTGTCGCCGTCCATGACCATGGCCGTCGCCATGAGCAGGGTGAGTGCGTTCACCGACGCGTCCGCCACACCAGCGCTGGGGCCACCGACGTTGGCTGCGAAGAGATCGGCCACGTCGAGGAGCACGTCTTGGCGCATGTGCGTTGCGACCTCTGCGAGCGCTGCCGCAGCAGCGATGTTGCTGTCTCCACCTGTGCCCTGCAGCACGAAGGCGGACATCTCGAGGAGGTCACTCGCGAGCACCTCGCCTGCCAGCAAGCCGTCGACATCGGCGAACGTGAGGCCGGTTGCAAGGTCGCCGAGGTCGACCTGGCCGAAGACGAGACCACGCCAGGCCGCGATGTCCAGGTCGATGCCGTCGTCCGGACCGAGGACGCTGCAGTCGGGCACCCCGGCGTCCACCTCCACGTCGAATTCGGCGTCGCTGTCCACCTCCACTCCGAGCAGCTCGGTGTAGAGGTGGTTCATGAACGTCATCTGGGCATCGAGCGCGGCATTGCAGCCCGCGAACGGGTCGTAGAGCTCCAGGCCGGCGAGCACGGAGCCGAGCTCTGCCTGGGCCTGCCCGGTGGCGACCGCGACGGCACGCCGGGACACGCCTCGGGTGTCTCGCGAGAAGTCGAAGAACATGTTCACGCTGCTCGAGAGCACGACCTCGACCGCGGTGGGGAACTCGGTGCTGGCGTACTGGGGGGTGAAGGTCTGCGTCGGTACGTCCCAGGTGCCCACCTGGATCGACTGGATGTCGGTCGGGTCGAGGCGGTTGCGCTGCGCGCTCAGGTCGGCTTCCGCCTCAGCGATGGGTTGGGCGGTTGCGGCATCCAGACCTTGGATCATCTGGACGGCGTCGAGCGCGATCGCATCCGCGTCCGCCTGGAGGTCGCGTCGCTCGACTCGCATCCGACCGAGGTCGACAGCGAACGCGGTCATCGTCATCAGGACGGTGAGCGACAGCGCGACCATCGGGATCACGGCGCCACGGTCGCGTCGATGACGGATGGGGAACAGGCGAGCCATCACGGGACCGGCACCAACCGGACCGTGGTCTGCGAGGACATCGTGTCGGGCTCCATGTTGGCGATCAACGGGAACGCCGGCATGAGGCGGTGGGGCCCCGAGTTGTCGAACGTGATCCGCACGGTGAGGCACTCACCGTCGGCGGCCTCGGTGATGAAGGCGAACTGGGCGGTGTCGTCGCCGCAGGCGTGGATCTTGCGCAGGCAGTTGACGCCGCTCGTCGTTGCGTACGCGGCGGTTCCGGGTGTCCCGCCACAGTCCTTGTCGTGGTCCGAGAGGGTGTCGGCGAGCGCGGCGTCGACCGCCTCGTAGCGCTCGTCGATGGGTGTCCCGGAGTCGTCAGCGACCCCGACGACGGCTCGGGCGCTCTCTGACGCCGCCTGCGTGAGGTTCTGCTTGAAGGACAGCAGCACGCCCATGTTGATGATCCCGAACAGCAGCACGACGAGCAGCACGCCGACGAACGCGAACTCGACCATCGCCGCCCCGTCGTCGCGT
>CAXBAZ010000994.1:0-1685 GCA_963973395.1 uncultured Acidimicrobiaceae bacterium | reverse complement strand
CACGAGCGCTCTGGTCTCGTTTACGGCCGCCACGAGTACTTCTGCATCGCTCGCGCCGGACAGCTGCTCGTCCCAGATGGTGTGGACTTCGTGTCCGGCGTCACGTAGTTGCTCCGCCCACCGACGGCCGAGGTTCTCGTCGAGCTTGAGCTTCACGCGACGTCGACGTACCGGGCGGTGCTCAAGCGTGCCCCGTACGCGAGGCAGGCCCGAATGTCATCGTCGGTGAGCGACGGGTACTCGTCGAGGATCTCAGGGACGGACATGCCGTCCGCCAACAGATCGAGCACCAGGCCGACCCAGATGCGGGTTCCTCTCACCGTGGGCTTGCCGAAACACACGTTGGGATCGATCGTGATCCGCTCCAGGAGATCGCGCGGCTGCATGCGACCACTGTAGTGCTACAGGCCGATCTCGAGTCCGGGGGGCTCGGTTCGTGGCGGGTGGTGCATGATCGGCCGCATGGCCCAGCGACCGATCACGCCGGATCTCGAGTGGGCGTCGCCACGAATCGCGTGAGCGAAGTGTGCGACCGGATCCGGCGTACTGTGGGAAGTCACTTGTGCCGATCGCGCCGTGCGTCAGGTGGCGGGTGGACGTCCGAGCAGGCGAAGGATGAAGTCTCGGTCGATCGTCGCCCGGGGTGGCATCGGCGGCCAGCTGTTTCCGGTCGCGAAGTTGATGTGGGGGTCTGGGGCGCTGTGCGGATCGCCGACCACGTCGGCGAGCCACAGAGTGCGTTCGCTGAACCAGTAGCGCAGCATGGTGACGTCCCCGTCGCCGAGGTTGCTGATGAAACCTTCAGAGGTGATGAACCCTGCCCACGACAGGTGAACTCCGTCGTACTGGTCGGCGACCGACTGCCAGTCCGGCACGACATGATGGCGAACCGCAACCCGCGTCGCTCGGTGCTCGCCCAGTTCCACGAGCGGGGAGATGTCGGTGACGTGCTGGTTGTCACCGGGTAGCTCCCAGCCCGGATGAGGTTCAGCGGCCCGTGGGTGAGCCGTCACCAGCCGAGCCCAGTCCGCAGGTCGGTGGATCTCGAACACGCGTGCCTCGGGACGCGTCGGCATCCACCACCGCACGATCGGCCCGGTCTCGTACTCCCATGCGCCCACCATCTCCACGAGCGCCTCGGGCGGCGGGTCCGTCGCGGTCCACAGCCCAGCGATCGGGAACTCGCCGGCGCCGTACACCTCGTCGAAGCTCCCGAACAGTGGTGCGACGGTCTCGCAGTACGGATCACCGTCGGTGAACCACTGCTGGGACCCGTGGCCGATCGTGGCGTGCAGCTGGTCGCCGAAGCGAGCAGCGACCGCCTCAGCGATCGGTGCACGCCGCTCCGCCTGCTCGTAGGCGGCGGCGATCTTGGCCGGGGCATCACCCATCCACGGACCCGACTCGAACACTCCCGCGAACACCGCTGACTCGACCAGTCGGCCGAACGACATCTTCCCGATCCGATCGACCGCCGTCGACACCGCGGCCGGGTCGGTGATCGGCGAAGAAGCTGACCATCCCTCATCACCGGAGCCACGCGCCTCGAGGACCGCCAACCACGACACCCCCAACGGCGACGCCATCACCGCGTCCACGAAGCCATCCATCACGGTCACGACCACACGCTACGAGACGCAAGCTGGGCGCCGAGCCGGCAGCCAGCATCGTCAAGCGCTTCGAGG
>CAXBAZ010000993.1:0-1687 GCA_963973395.1 uncultured Acidimicrobiaceae bacterium | reverse complement strand
GCCGATGACCAGCCATCGGCCATCCACACCTCGCAGCTCTCGAAGAGCTTCGACGGCGAGCCGGTCGTCGATGGCATCGACCTGAACGTGCGCGTCGGCGAGATCTTCGGTCTGCTCGGCCCGAACGGTTCGGGCAAGTCGACGACCTTGCGAATGCTCACCGGTCTGCTCCGTCCGTCCTCCGGCAGCATCGAGGTGCTCGGCGCCGCTCCGGGCAGCCAACCGCAACGAGTCGGCGCCGTCATCGAAGAGCCGGCGCTGTACCCGTACCTGTCGGGCCGACGTAACCTGCTCCTGCTCGCCGGCCTCGTCGGAGCGGCTCCGCAGGCGGTCGACGACCGGCTCGCAGAGGTCGGGATGGAGCACGCTGCCGACCAGCAGGCCGGCGGCTACTCGACCGGGATGCGTCAACGGCTGGGCATCGCAGCGGCGCTGCTCCACGATCCCGAGCTGCTCATCCTCGACGAGCCGAGTGCCGGCTTGGATCCGACGGGTGTCGTCGAGATCCGCGAGCTGTTGCAAGGGCTCGGCGGGGGTGACCGGACGATCGTCGTGTCGAGTCACCAGCTGACCGAGATCGATCGCATCTGCGACCGTGTCGCGATCATCAACCAGGGCGAGCTGGCATATCAGGGTGACATCGACGAGCTTCACCACCAGGACGTCGAGGAGTTCCGAGCTCGCGTCGATCCGACCGAGGCTGCGCTCCGAGCCCTGGACAGGCTGGGGATCCCCAGCACGGCAGATGGTGACCACATCACCATCCATGCGGGGCCCGAACGGGCGCCCGAGATCGTGAGGACGCTGGTCGCCGCCGACGTCGACGTGTTCGAGATGTCCGAACGGCGGCGCAGCCTCGAGGAGGCCTACATGGAGATGACCGCATCGTGATCGCCGCACTCCGGTTCGAGTTCGACAAGATCGTCCGCCGACCGGCGTTCTGGTGGGCGACGGTGGCCGCGGCTGCGATGGCGATCGTCTTCGGATACGTCATCCCGTATCTCGTCGGCCCGGCGAGCGGCGGTGACGACACCGCCTCCGGCCAGGGCGAACAGGGCTACTCCGTACCGCTCGACGTCCTGCTGCCGGAACGGATGGTCGAGAACGCCATCAGCGGGTTCCCGCTCTTCTACCTCGCCCTCGCCCTCGTGCTCGGCGCGCTGGTCGCGGGCAGCGAATACGACTGGGGCACGATCCGGTCGGTCGCGCTGTGGGGGCCAGGGCGGATCCGGATGCTGTCGGCCAAGGCCGCGGTGTTGGTCGCGATGCTGATCGTCGTGGCGCTCGCCGCCTTCGCGGCGAGCGCGGTGAGCGCCTGGACGATCGCGCTCATCGAGAACGAGTCCGCCGCGCCGCCGCCGATCACCGAGGTCATCCGGGGCATCGGGGCGGCCTGGCTCATCCTCGCTGTCGGCGCTGTGCTCGGGCTGGCGGGCGCCACGGTGGCCCGGAGCAGCGGCGCGGTCATCGGTGCCGGGCTCGTGTACCTGTTCGTGGTCGAACTGCTCCTCCGCAACTTCGTCTCCAGCTCGACGGTGATCGAGACCACGGCGAAGGCGCTGCCTGGAACGAACGCCGGATCGTTGGCGGGCGGGTTCGCAGAGACCGCCGAGGGTGCACCGGGGGTCAATGATCTCGTGGGCACGTGGCAGGCCGTCGGAGTGTTGGCAGTCTGGCTCGTGGCCGG
>CAXBAZ010000992.1:0-1687 GCA_963973395.1 uncultured Acidimicrobiaceae bacterium | reverse complement strand
CGCGTCAGCCGGTCGACCGGTCGGCCGACGGTGACGACGAGTTCGAGCGTGACCGCACGACCTTGATCGCGGCCAACGCCACGGTCACGAACACGACGCCGGCGAGCACCTCGCGGGGGTGACGGGCGACGAAGCGGATGGTTCTCGACGCGATCCGGATTCCTGCCCGACCGGTGACAGTCGCCGCCGACAGCGCGGCCTCCGCCACATCGGCGACGTCGTGGGTGATGTCGCTCACCGCATCACCCACCGTGTCCACCATGTCGACTGCGACCTCTGTGTTGCTGCGGCTCATCGCCACTCCTTCCGTTCACTTCCGGGGGTTTCTCCCCCGCCCAGCGTAGGGCAGTGCGGCGGTTGAGCGCTCCGGACCGGGGGTACTCCCCGGCCCATGCTGCTGACAGTGGTCGACGATCCGGGCGCGGAGATCGAAGAGTCGGCCACCTCACTGTGGGAGAGCACACTCGACGCGTTCCCGCGGCTCGGTACGTCGGTGGTCATCATCCTGCTCGGTTGGGTGCTGGCCCGTGGCCTGCGCTGGGTGCTGCACCGTGCGTTCGAGCGACGTCACACGCCGAGCTTCGCCAGCGTGATGAGCAAGCTGATCTCGTGGATCTTCCTCGGCCTGGTGGTGCTGGTGGCGATGGCGATCACGTTCCCGTCGGTGCAACCCGTCGACATCCTCGCCGGCCTCGGCTTCTTCTCGGTCGCGGTCGGATTCGCGTTCCAGGACATCCTCGAGAACACGCTGTCGGGCGTTCTGTTGCTGTTCCGCCAACCCTTCCGGGCCGGCGATCAGATCGAGGTGATGGACCAGTCCGGCACGGTCGAGGGCATCACGATCCGTGAGACCCGCATCATCAAGTACGACGGCGAACTGCTCGTGATCCCGAACCGCGACGTGTACAAGAACGTGATCGTCGTCCACACCCACCACGAGGATCACCGCCAGAGCTTCCGCGTCGGCATCGCCTACGAGAACGACGCCCAGGAGGCGACCGACGTGGTCACCGCCGCACTCCGAGAGGTCGACGGGATCCGCAGCGAACCGCCGCCGATCGCCGTGGTCGAGAACCTCGGCGTGTCGACGGTCGACATCGCCGCGATGTTCTGGACCCATTCACGACGGTTCGACTCGATCAAGGTGAAGGACGCTGCGATCAAGACCGTCAAGCTCCGGCTGGACGAAGCCGGGATCGAGATGCCCGCCGACATCATCGCCCTGCAGGCCACGCCGAGCTTCAAGGCCGCACTGCAGGACGAGGCCGACGTCACCCCGGCCGGCAGCGTCCGCCGGGACTGAAGCTCCTACGATCAGCGCAGGACCGGCGGTCGCGCCCGGGCACACCGGGCTCAGCACCGACCGCAGACAGGACACAGCTTTGGACAAGACCCGCTTCTCCGTCGCCGAACTGACCGGCGCCGACCCGTACAAGCTGGCGACCGGGTTGATCGTGCCGCGTCCGATCGGGTGGATCGGTTCGATCTCAGCCGAGGGCATCCCGAACCTGGCGCCGTACTCGTTCTTCAACTGCGTCAGCGGTGCGCCACCGACGTTCGTGTTCTCACCGGGTCGTGGGGGCCGGAAGGACACCCTCGCCAACGTGCGCGAGGTCGGCGAGTTCACGATCAACATCGTGACGGTCGAGGTCGCCGAGGCGATGAACGCCACCTCTGCGACGCACCC
>CAXBAZ010000991.1:0-1690 GCA_963973395.1 uncultured Acidimicrobiaceae bacterium | reverse complement strand
CGGCTGAGTCCCGGAGCGCCAAGCCTCAAGCCCTGCGTGGGCGTCTCCGCGCCATCTGACCTGGTGGAGCAGATCTTCGAGCACAACGGCTTGGCCTGCGGTCGCGTCACACGGCACGTCCACGAGGGGGTCGAGTGGGTTAACGGGCGCTTCGGATTTCAGCGGGGTTCGATGGTGGCGAGTAGGTCCCAGTTCGGCCTGCCGGCGTAGAGCAGCGCCCGGATCCGATAGTTCCGCAGGTTGCGGAACCCGAACCCGATGCGCTTGATCCGCTTGATCAACCCGTTGATGGCCTCGGTCGGGCCGTTGCTCACCCTGGCGTGGTGCCAGTTGGTGATCTGATCGAGCCAACGGCGCAACGTACGTCCGAGCGACTGGACCTCTTCGGGGCAGGACTCGTCCTGCAGATCGAGGCCGAGCTGGGCGACGAACTCGCGGGCCACGACCGGGTCGGCGATGTCGTAGAGACTCCTCACGGTCTCCTTCGCGTGCCACGCGGTGCGGACCTCGCCCTTGGGGTCGCCGGCTTCGAGGAGGCCGACCAGCTTGGTGTTGCCGCGGTCGTCGAGCCGCTCGTGGGCCTTCGTCAAGAGCCGCCGCGCCCGGTAGAGCGGGTCGTGCTTGCGGCCTCGATGCCCGAGCGTCTCGTTCTGCACCCGGCGCCGGCACTCGTCCAGCTTCTCGTTGGCCAGCTTGCACAGGTGGAACGGATCGGCGACCTGGCGGGCATGGCCGAGGCCTTCGTTGAACACCTTGCGGTAGGGGCCGGACATGTCGAGCACCCCCCAACGGATGGCCTGCTTCCAGGCTTCGGACTGATCGTCGAGCCACTCGAGCGTCTTGGTCGCCGAGCGTCCTTCGACGATGTCGATGAGCGTCGCGGTCCGGCCGGGTCCGCCGACGTCGACGACCGAGGTGCACCACTGCTGGGTTCGCCACTCGCCCGTGCGGTTGAACAGCGTCTCGTCCAGGCCGAGCGCGTCGACGGCGCCGACGCGTTCGGTGTCGGCCTCGAGCAGTGCTTCGCCGTAGGCGAGGACGGCGTCGTTGACGGTGTGCCAGTCACAGCCGAGCTCGACGGCGATCTCGTTGACCGTGCGCCCGAGATCGCCGACCTGCTTGACGACCCAGCGGCCGGCCCGGTCGGTGAGCGCCATACGGGACGGGGCGATCCGTGTGTCGATGATCGTCCACGACCCCGCCGGGCAGGCCCGTTCGGGGCAGTGCCAGCGGTGCTTGCGCCACACCAGCCGGGACGGGCGCCCGAAGCACGGCAGGTCGACCAGCTCCACCCAGGGCCGGTCCTTCACCCGAGCGCGCACCCCGCAGGTGCGACACCACGCCGGTCCCCGCCGGGCTTCGATGTGGACCACGATCGGCTCGTCGGGTCGATCATCGACGGCGAGGACGTTGACGTCGGGCAAGCCGACAAGCAGCTCGCACATGCGCGTAGCGTTGGTCTCCACAGGGGCTCCGGGGGTGTTGGCAGTTGTAGGAGACCGCCGATTCTTGGAGCCCCTGTACCGCGCCCGGTGGACCCCTCTACACCACCGCTGCCATCAGACCCCGCTCAGATCCGAAGCGCCGGTTAACGCCATAACGGCTCCGGACCCGGGGCCCGGAGGGGACGACGTTGCTCGTCCCGGGAAGAGCGGCCGATGGCACGATCAGCGCCGATGGCCGTTCGGTC
>CAXBAZ010000990.1:0-1691 GCA_963973395.1 uncultured Acidimicrobiaceae bacterium | reverse complement strand
GTTCCAGTACGACAAGGCGGCGAGCGTCACGCTTGCCGTGATCCTGATGGTCGTGGCGATCGAGGCGATCAACGTCGCGTTCCGCCGGCGGTTCACCCTCGACGGGGGCGACCTCTCGGCATATCTCGACGAGCACCTCGACGACCCCGATGCGACCGACGTCGCCTCGGGCATCCCCGACCCGGTGTTGGCCGAGATCGGTGCGGCGCGATCGGGCGAGATGCGCGAGATCGTCGCCACCATCCAGGCCGAACAGGACATCGTGATCCGGTCCGACATCGACCAGGCGCTGATCGTCCAGGGCGGCCCAGGGACCGGCAAGACCGCCGTGGCGCTGCACCGTGCCGCGTACCTGCTGTTCGAGCACCGGTCCCGCCTCGCCCGCGACGGCGTACTGGTCGTCGGGCCGAACCGGGCGTTCCTCGACTACATCGCCAACGTGCTGCCGTCGCTCGGTGAGCGCAGCGTGCGTCAGTGCACGGCGCTCGAGCTCTGTATCCCGCGCGTCGAACTGACAGGGGTCGACGACCACGACACCGCCCGGTGGAAGGGGTCGGCCGACCGGCTCGACGAACTCGAGGAGCTCGCCCTGTCGATGATCCGCCCACCCGACGACGACATCCGCGTACCGATCGGCGCTCGGACGCACACGATCGGGGCCCGTGAGTTCGCACGGTGGATCGACACCGCCAAGGGCGGCAAGGTGCCGATCAACGAACGCAAGGAGCGACTCCGTGCGCTCGCGCGGCAAGAGCTCCGTCGACGGTGTGGCGGCGACGACCGGTGGTCGGAGGCCGCACCGATCAAGTCGGCGATCAACAAGGCGTGGCCGACGCAGAAGCCGGTGACGCTCGTCGACCGCTACCTGCCGCGCCCGCGGGGCAAGCGGCGGACCTGGACGCCGGCCGACCAGTACCTGGTCGACGAGGCCAACTCACTGCTCAACGGCACACCGTTCACATACGCGCACGTCGTCGTCGACGAGGCGCAGGACCACTCCGCCGTCGCGCTCCGGGTGATCGGTCGGCGAACGCCGTCGGGCTCGTGCACGCTCGTCGGCGACGTCGCCCAGTCGACGACGCCGGCCGGTCAGGAGCGGTGGGGCGACGTGTTCAGACATCTCGGCGCCGACGGCACGGTCGCCGACCTGACCATCGGATACCGGGTGCCCGAACCGATCCTGCGGGTGGCCAACCGGTTGTTGCCACACACAGGCGTCGATGCCACGCCCAGCCGGTCGGTCCGGTCGAACGCCCCGCCGCCGAGTTGGCGCGACAGCGCGACATCCGATCTGGGGGGAGCCGTCGCCGCCGCGGTGCGCGAGGTCAAGCACCGGCACAAGTTGACCGGCGTCGTCGCGCCTCCCGAACGCCACGACGAGATCGCCGGCGCGTTGGCGGCCGTGGGCCTCGACGCGGTCGACCACGTGCATGAACTCGGTCACGACGATGTGCCGCTGTTCGCACCCGAAGCGGTCAAGGGTCTCGAGTTCGACGGTGTCGTGGTGGTCAACCCGCACGAGATCCTCGACGGGACCACCCGAGGCGCCCGCCTGCTCTACGTGGCGATGACGCGGGCGGTGCAGGAACTTGCGTTCGTCACCGACGGCGAGCACCCGTCGATCATCACCTGACACCTGACGGTTGGTGCCAGGGCGCTCAGCGGATAGGTCGCTGCGCTCCTTTTCATTC
>CAXBAZ010000989.1:0-1692 GCA_963973395.1 uncultured Acidimicrobiaceae bacterium | reverse complement strand
CCAGGTGCGCATCGGGCTCAGCCGGATGGAGCGCGTCATCCGCGAGCGGATGACGACCCAGGACGTCGAGGCGATCACGCCGCAGACGCTGATCAACATCCGTCCCGTCGTGGCGGCGATCAAGGAGTTCTTCGGAACCTCGCAGCTGTCGCAGTTCATGGACCAGGTCAACCCGCTGTCGGGTCTGACACACCGTCGCCGTCTGTCGGCACTGGGCCCGGGTGGCCTCAGCCGCGAGCGCGCGGGCTTCGAGGTCCGCGACGTCCACTTCAGCCACTACGGCCGGATGTGCCCGATCGAGACGCCGGAAGGCCCGAACATCGGTCTGATCGGTGGCCTGTCCACGTTCGCCCGCGTCAACGAGTTCGGCTTCATCGAGTCGCCGTACCGCAAGGTCGAAGGCGGCAAGGTCACGGGCGAGATCGTCTACATGGCCGCCGACGAAGAGGAGAACTACGTCGTCGCCCAGGCCAACACGCCGATCAACGAGGACGGCTCGCTGAAGGGCGAGCGCGTGCTCGTGCGTCGATCGCCGCAGGCCGCCAGCCTCGACGACCTCCGCAAGATGCTCGAACAGGAGAGCTTCTTCGGCGCGACCACCGACATCGGCTACGTGCCGCCGGTCGAGGTCGACTTCCTCGACGTGTCACCGAAGCAGATCGTGTCGGTCGCGACGGCGATGATCCCGTTCCTCGAGCACGACGACGCCAACCGTGCCCTGATGGGCGCCAACATGCAGCGTCAGGCCGTGCCGCTGATCCGCGCCGAGGCGCCGTACATCGGCACCGGCATCGAGAAGCGTGCCGCCGGCGACGCCGCCGACCTGGTGCTCGCCGCCGACGACGGTGAGGTCATCGAGGTGACCGGCGCATCGATCACGGTGCAGTACAAGTCCGAGGGCAAGAAGGTCTACGGCCTCAACAAGTTCCGCCGATCCAACCAGGACACCTGCATCAACCAGCGACCGCTCGTCCGCGAAGGCGACAAGGTCAAGCAGGGTGACGTGCTGGCCGACGGCCCGTCGACCGACAACGGCGAGCTCGCACTCGGCAAGAACCTGCTCGTGGCGTTCATGCCGTGGGAGGGCTACAACTTCGAGGACGCGATCATCCTGTCCGAGCGGCTGGTGAAGGACGACGTGCTGACGTCGATCCACATCCACGAGCACGAGGTCGATGCCCGCGACACCAAGCTCGGTCCCGAAGAGATCAGCCGGGACATCCCGAACCTGAGCGACGACATCCTCGCCGACCTCGACGACCGCGGCATCATCCGTGTCGGCGCCGAGGTCGGTCCGGGCGACGTGCTCGTCGGCAAGGTCACGCCCAAGGGCGAGACCGAGCTGACCCCCGAAGAGCGACTGCTCCGCGCGATCTTCGGCGAGAAGGCCCGCGAGGTGCGTGACACCAGCCTCAAGGTGCCGCACGGCGAGACCGGCAAGGTCATCGACGTCAAGGTGTTCAACCGTGACGACGGCGACGAGCTGCCGCCCGGCGTCAACCAGCTCGTGCGGGTGTACGTCGCGCAGAAGCGCAAGATCAGCGTCGGCGACAAGCTCGCCGGACGCCACGGCAACAAGGGCATCATCTCCAAGATCCTCCCGATCGAGGACATGCCGTACACCGCCGACGGCTCGCCCGTCGACATCCTGCTCAACCCGCTCGGTGTGCCGAGCCGCATGAACGTCGGCCA
>CAXBAZ010000988.1:0-1693 GCA_963973395.1 uncultured Acidimicrobiaceae bacterium | reverse complement strand
CAACCCCACGCCGCGCCACCAACTTCGGTGGCAGCTCCCAGCACCAGCGTCTGATGATGGCCAACCTGGCCGCGTCGCTGTTCGCCGCCGAGGGCATCACGACGACCGAGGCCAAGGCCAAGGCGCTCCGCCCGATCGCCGAGAAGCTGATCACCAAGGCCAAGAAGGCCCAGGACGGCCCGATGCGCGTGCATCGGATCCGCCAGATCCAGGGCTACCTCGGCGACCGTGAGATGACCCACAAGCTGGTCAACGACGTCGCCCCCCGGTACACCGAGCGCAACGGCGGCTACACCCGCATCCTGAAGCTCGGTCCGCGCCCCGGCGACTCCGCCAAAATGGCTCGCATCGAACTGGTGTGACGCTCGGCCTCACTCGTTCGCTGCGCTCACTCCGTTCGGTCCGAGTTCAGTTCTGACGGCCTTCGGCCGACCCAGCTGTGATCGCCTCACGACTTCGTCGAGTCGGCGATGACTGGAGGGGGTCGCAAGCGCCCCTCCAGACCTCCCCACGGAACGTTCGGTGTCAGACACCGAACGTTACGGTGTTGCGTCGTAGCGTGGTTCGCCTGTGACTGACTTCGTCGAAGCATCGGGCTCCGAACGCGCTCCTGTGCGGCGGGTTCGGTGCTTGGTGGCGTACCGGGGGGATTCGTTTCGTGGGTTCGCTGCCAACGACGGGGTCCGTACCGTCATGGGCGACCTGGTCGACGCCGTTGCGAAGGTGGTGCGGACACCGGTCGAGCTGACCGGCGCCGGTCGCACCGACGCCGGGGTGCACGCCTGGGGGCAGGTCGTCTCCGGCGATCTGCCGGCGACCACTGACCTCGCCGATCTCCAGCGGCGGATCAACAAGATCTGCGCCCCCGACATCGCCGTGCGGTCACTCGGCTGGACGTCCCCCGATTTCGATGCCCGGTTCTCGGCCACGTCGCGCCGCTACCGGTACCACGTGTGGAACGATCCGGCGCCCAACCCGCTGCTCGCCGACGTCAGTTGGCACGTCCACCGCCCGCTCGATCTGGCGGCGATGCAGACCGCCGTCGCGCCCCTGCTCGGCGAACACGACTTCGGGTCGTTCTGCCGACCGCCCAAGCGCCCCGAGGGGATGGAACCCGCGAGTCTGGTGCGGATCGTCCTCGAGGCGACGTGGTCGCGGGTCGACGACACGCCGATGCTGCGCTTCGAGATCGTGGGCAGCGCGTTCTGCCACCAGATGGTCCGTTCGATCGTCGGGACGACGGTCGACGTCGGTCTCGGCCGCATCGATCGCACCTCGATGGCCACGATCCTGGAGGCCCGGAGTCGCGACGCCGCCGGCAGGGTCGCGCCGCCGACAGGGCTCGTGCTCTGGGAGGTCGGCTACGAGGGCGACCGCTGGGACGCGCCCACCTCCGCGCGATGAGACGGCGAGAACCTGTCGGGCACGTTGCCGCGCGTGCTCGCGGCCCCATATCATTACCCGGTTCAATTGCGGCCCTGTCGGCTGCCCGGCTGCGACCCTGATTCGCAGAGAGTTGCGAGAGCGAAGTTCGATGAAGACGTACACACCGAAGTCCAGCGAGATCACCCGCGAATGGCATGTGGTCGACGCCGAGGGCCTGATCATCGGCCGCATGGCGACCGAGGTCGCCCGGCTCCTGCGCGGCAAGCACAAGCCGACCTACACCCCCCACATGGACATGGGTGACAAC
>CAXBAZ010000987.1:0-1696 GCA_963973395.1 uncultured Acidimicrobiaceae bacterium | reverse complement strand
TCTCGACGCCTCTCCCCCATGCA
Source organism: uncultured Acidimicrobiaceae bacterium (assembly GCA_963973395.1). GTDB lineage: Bacteria > Actinomycetota > Acidimicrobiia > Acidimicrobiales > Ilumatobacteraceae > Ilumatobacter. The sequence continues at coordinate 1,673 of CAXBAZ010000987.1, read as the reverse complement.
CGCCGGCATGTCGTGGCAGCGACTCCACGAGCTCGGCGGCATCCAGTGGCCCTGCTTCAGCGACGACACGTTGGAGCCACCGTTCCTGCACGGCCGGCTGTGGGCCGACGACCCCGCCGACCGCGGCCGACCGGCACCGTTCTCGGTGGTCCATGACGATCCACCCGTCGAGTCGCTGAGCGAGGAGTTCCCCTTGCGGCTCACCACCGGCCGCCGCCTCGACTCGTACAACACCGGTGTCCAGTCGGGTGGGTTCCGGAGTCCGAACCGGCTGGGCGAGACGATCGACATCTCACCCGAAGACGCCGAGCGGCTCTCGATCGCCGACGGTGAGGTCGTCCGCATCTCGTCGCCGCGCGGCACCGTCGATGCTCCGGCGCGTGTCGACCCGTCACTTCGTGCCGGGCTCGTGTTCATGACGATGCACTTCCCCGACGAGGTCGACGTCAACCAGCTGACGATCGACGCGACCGACCCGCGATCAGGTACCGCAGAGTTCAAGGCGGCCGCCGTGCGGATCGACAAGTTCGTGTCCCCGGTCGGTGTCTCCGGCTGATGGACGTCAAGACGCGGGGCGTCCCCCCGACGACCGCCGAACGGGAAGCCGTCGAGTCCGTGCTCGGAGCTGCCCCGGTCCGCGACGTCCACGACGCGATCGGCGGACACACCCGACGCGAACAGCGCCACCTGCTCCTGCCGGTCCTCCACGCCGTCAACGACCGGGTCGGATGGATCAGCCAGACCGCGATCGACCACATCGCCGAACGACTCGACCTCGGACCGGCCGAGGTGTACGGCGTGGCGTCGTTCTACGCACTCTTCGCACTCGCCGAACGGCCCGCCCACCAGACCCACGTGTGCGTCGACCTGGTGTGCCGCGCCAATGGTGGGCCGCCCGAACACGAGCTCCCGCCCGGCACCCACGCCTCGCCGTGCCTCGGTGTCTGCGAACGGGCACCCGCCGTGTTCGTCGTCGATGCCGGGCAGCCGGTGCGCCAGGCCGTCGCCGGCCGGGCGACACCGGTCCAGATCGCAGCGTGGGGAGCCGGCGGACACCCCGGGCCCGAACCCGAGCCCGCCGCGGCGGTCCCGCAGGCCGGCGATCACGACCTGGTGCTGCTCCGGCGCGCCGGTCGCGGCGACCCGACCGACCTCGACGCCTACCTCGCCGACCGCGGGTTCGCCGCGCTCACAGCGGCACGCGAGATGGGTGCCGAGGCGGTGATCGCAGCCATCGGCGAGTCGGGCCTCACCGGACGCGGTGGCGCCGCGTTCCCGACCGGCCGGAAATGGCAGGCGGTGCGCGACCAACCCGCGACGCCGCATCACCTGATCTGCAACGCCGACGAGTCGGAGCCCGGCACGTTCAAGGATCGGACCCTGATCGAGAACGACCCCTACGCGCTGATCGAGTCGATGTGCATCGCCGCCTTCGCGACCGAGTGCGACCACGGCTACATCTACCTGCGTGGCGAGTACCCACGCGCACTCGCCACGCTGGAGACGGCGATCGGACGGTGCCGCGAGCACGGCCTGCTCGGCGATCGGTTCGACATCACGATCGTGCGCGGCGCCGGCGCCTACATCTGCGGCGAGGAGACGGCGATCTTCAACTCGATCGAGGGCTATCGCGGCGAGCCCTACCGCGCGCCGGTGCCCAAGACATTGGCGGG
>CAXBAZ010000986.1:0-1696 GCA_963973395.1 uncultured Acidimicrobiaceae bacterium | reverse complement strand
CGACATGCGTGAGGGAAGCTCCGCGACACCACACGGTCGCCGGGGCTCCGAAACCGCGACACGGTCGAGCAGGCGCGGTGTGGGGAGATGCGGGGGAGGTGGGTTTCGGGGGGTTGGGCTACCGTCATGAGCGTGGATCTCGCCGAACTGCAGGACGTCATCGAGCGCACGTACGGCGAGCGCGATCGTGGCCGCGAGCTCTCGTACAGCGTCGCCTGGCTCGCCGAGGAGTTCGGTGAGCTCGCCCAAGCGATCAGGAAGGGCACGCCCGCACAGGTCGAGCACGAATTCAGCGACGTGCTCGCCTGGGTCGCCAGCCTCGCCAACCAGATGGATGTCGACCTCACCGCGGCGATGCAACGGTACGCCCAAGGCTGCCCGAAGTGTCACACGATCCCCTGCGCCTGCTGATGTGGGCGCGACCGTGATGTGGCGCGACCGGCCCGATCGTGCGTCCGGCGTCCACGGCGACGATGACGCGCGACGGCGACGGGACGAGTGAGATCTGATGCCGGGGAGCGACTTCATCGTCGGGTACCTGTTCGGACGGCGGCGCTTCGGACGCTGGCACGGACGCGCCCGGACACGACCGAAGATGCCGTCGCGACCGTGGCGTCTCGCGGCCGTGCTCTGCGCGTCGGCCGGCGTGATCGCCGCCTGGATCCTGTTCCGCGACTCGGGCGCGCTCGGATGGCGACTGGTCGCCGGGGCGATGATCGGCTTCGTGGTGGGGATGTACGTCGTCGAGACGATCTGGGAACGGCGGCTGCCCGCCGACGGCGTCACCGGGAGCGACGACTCGCCGTCGAGCGGGAACGTCAGGTGACGACGGTGACGGTGTCGCCGATGTCGAGCCAGTTCCAGATCAGCACCGCGTCGTCGGGCAGCACCCGGATGCAACCCGACGAGTCACCGTGGAGTTCGGCGGTGCCGACGCTGTCGAGCGGCTGCACGTACTCACCGTTCGAGTAGGTCGGCACGCTGTGGTACGCGATGCGCGCGCCCTGGTACTTGCCGTAGGTGAACGCCACGAAGTGCGTCATCTCCGAGTAGCCACCGGTCAGCGTCGACGACGCGTTGAGATCCTTCGCGTACACCTCGTACGTTCCGGGGTCGGGCTGGGACACCGCGCTCGTCATCGGCATCACCTCGGTGATCTCGCCCGACTCGCAGAGCCACGTCCGCTGGTTGAACCGATCGATCACGGCCGACCTGCCCGACGTTGCGCACGTTGCCGGGTCGGGTGGCAGCACGTCGGGTCCGACCCACGCGCCGATCTCGGTCGCGGTCTGGGGGCCGACGATGCCGTCGACGACCAGCCCGTTGCGCCCTTGGAACCTCCGCACCGCAGCATCGGTCCCCTCGTCGAACACTTGGTCCGGGGCCACGTCGACGAGCAGTCCGGCGGCGATCAGCTGCGCCTCGAGACATGCGACCTCGGCGTGTTCGTCACCGAGCTCGAGGCGGACCGACAGCGTGCAGTCGGTGTCGATCACCGCCGCCGGCTCGACGCCGGGCGCGTCACGCGTTTCATCCGTCGGCGCCGACACGGCAGGGGGCGGATCGGCTGCGGCCACGGGTTGCGCGCCGGCGGCGCTCTCCGTGTCGCCACTCGTCGACGCGACGTGCGCGATCCCGGCCAGTCCCGCGACACCGATGAGCGTGGCGGCGAGGATCGTGTACGAACGGGACATCG
>CAXBAZ010000985.1:0-1701 GCA_963973395.1 uncultured Acidimicrobiaceae bacterium | reverse complement strand
TGGGCAGCCAGTTCATCTCGTTCCCGATGGAAGTTCCCGAACAGTGGCAGCGGATCGTCGACCTGCTCGAGGTTCCGGACGATCTCGAGCTGATGGCGCTGTACCGGCTCGGCTACCTGCCCGACGACGCCGAGCGGCCCACGATCGACTGGTCGAGCCGCGAGCGGCGGCGGATCAGCCAGTACGTGTTCCGGAACTCGTGCACCACGCCCGAACCGGACACGATCGACACGGACGTGAGCGCACCGTGACCGGCCCCGTCGACAAGCCATCGGCGAAGGTGCTCGGGGTCGGCACGGCCGTGCCCGAGCACCACATCGGACAGGATCGGGCGCGCCGGATGGCGCGTCGCCTGTTCGCCGATCACCTCGACGACATCGACCGCCTGTTGAGGCTGTTCGGCAACGTCCAGGTCGACGACCGGTACTTCGCCGTCCCGCCCGAATGGTTCGACGTCGAGCACGGGCTCGACGAGCGCAACGCGGTCTACGCGCGGGAGGGTGTGGCGCTCTCGGTGGAGTCGGCGCGAGCGGCGCTCGGCTCGACATCGGTCGATCCTCGCGATGTCGACGCGATCTTCTTCGTCTCGTCCACGGGGTTCGCGACGCCGTCGCTCGACGCGGTGCTGATCGGTGAACTCGGTCTGCGCAACGACGTCCGCCGCGACGCCACGTTCGGACACGGCTGTGCCGGCGGCGCCGGCGGCCTTGCTCGCGCGGCCGAGTGGGCGACGGCCAACCCAGGCGGACACGCACTGCTCGTCGCCACCGAACTGTGCGGGCTCACGATGCAGCGCTCCGACACGTCGAGGACCAACCTCGTCGCCACGAGCCTCTTCGGCGACGGATCCGCATCGGTCGTCGTCGGCACCGACGGGACCGGCCCGTCGATCATCGCTGAGAGCAGCGTGGTCTGGCCCGACACGCAGGACGTCATGGGATGGACGTTCGGCGCGACCGGGATGAGCGTCGTGCTCTCCAAGCGTGTGCCGGCCATCGTGCGCGAGCACTTCCCGGAGAGCGTCGATCAGGTCTGCTCGAAGGCAGGCGTGCAGCGGTGCGATCTGCGACATTTCGTGCTCCACCCGGGAGGAGCGGCGGTGCTCGACGCGTTCGACTCCGCGCTCGACCTTCGGCCGGGCGACCTCGACGACTCGCGCCACGTGCTCCGTTCGTACGGCAACATGTCGGCACCGACCGTGCTGTTCGTGCTGGATTCCTTCTTGCGACGGGGCTCGTTCCGACCCGACGACCTCGTGCTGATGTCGGCGATGGGTCCGGGTTTCGCGGCCGAACACCTGATCCTGCGATGCGAATGACCCGCCGTTCGCGCCTGTCCCGACCGACGCGCACGGCGGGGTGGGTGCTGGCGTCGGTCGTGCTCCAACGCGTCGCCGAGATCGTGTGGGCGAAGCGCAACGAGCGCCGTCTGCGCGATCGCGGCGGTGTCGAGCACGGAGCAGGCCACTACCCGGCGATGGTCGGTATGCACGTCGGGTGGCTCGTCGCCACGGCGCTGGAATCCTCCTCGACCCGACGCATCCGACCGGTGGTGCTGACGGGCTACGCGCTGCTGCAACCGCTGCGGTACTGGGTGATCCGTTCGTTGGGGGATCGATGGACGACGAGGATCTTCGTGGTTCCGGACGAGGCACCGGTCCGCCACGGCCCCTACCGATCCCTCCGTCATCCGAACTACGCG
>CAXBAZ010000984.1:0-1702 GCA_963973395.1 uncultured Acidimicrobiaceae bacterium | reverse complement strand
GCTCGGGTGAGTCGACGTGGTGCGTCGACATCTCGGAGATGTGCACCAGACCCTCGATGCCGTCGCCGACCTGGACGAACGCACCGAACTGGACGAGCTTGGTGACCCGGCCGTAGACGAGCTGCCCGACCTCGTGGGTCTCGGCGAACTCCTGCCACGGATCGGCCTGTGTGGCCTTGAGCGAGAGGCTGATGCGCTCGCGGCTGAAGTCGACGTCGAGCACCTGCACCTTGACCGGATCGCCGACGGTGACGACGGAACCCGGGTGGTCGACGTGCTTCCACGACAGCTCGCTGACGTGGATGAGGCCGTCCATGCCACCGAGATCGACGAACGCACCGAAGCTGACCACCGACGACACCGTGCCCTCGCGGACCTCGCCGATCTTGAGATTGGTGAGGAAGCTGTCGCGGGTCTCCTTCTGGTTCTCCTCCAGGTAGGCCCGGCGCGACAGGACCACGTTGTTGCGGTTCTTGTCGAGCTCGATGATCTTCGCCTGGACCGTGGTGCCGATGTACGGCGCCAGGTCGCGGACCCGGCGGAGCTCGACGAGCGATGCGGGGAGGAAACCACGCAGGCCGATGTCGACGATCAGGCCGCCCTTGACGACTTCGATGACCGGACCCTCGACGATCTCGTCGGCTTCCTTCTTGGCCTCGATCGTGCCCCACGCGCGCTCGTACTGCGCACGCTTCTTGGACAGGACCAGACGGCCTTCCTTGTCTTCCTTCGTGAGGACCAGCGCCTCGACCTGTTCACCGAGCGAGACGATGTCGGCTGGGTTGGCATCGTTGCGGATGCTCAGCTCGCGGCTCGGGATGACACCCTCGCTCTTGTAGCCGATGTCGAGGAGCACCTCGTCCTTGTCGATCTTGACGACGGTGCCGTTGACCATCTGGCCGTCTTCGACATCGACGATCGTGCCGTCGATCGCGTCGGCGAAGCTCATGCCGAGGTCGTCGGACACGATTTCGCGTGGGGTGTAGTTGCCCTCCTCGTCGAACGTGCCGAACGCCGGATTGTCGCCGGATGTGTCGTTCGACGTTTCGTTCGTCGTTGCGGTGGGCTGGGTCGTGGTATCGGACAAGGAACGGACTGCTTTCAGAGGGACGGGTACGTGTTCGGGTGCGCGCCGGATGCCCAGCGCGGCAGTCAAGACTATCAGCGGCCGAGCCGTTCCAACAGAGGCCGTTCCGACAGCGCCTTCCGCAGGCACCGTGATCAACCGGTGCGGGTGGCGAGGACGAGGAACTCCGCAGCGTCGACGTGAGGTGGCTCGTCGCCGTAGGCACCGGGTTCGACGCTACTGATCGAATCGACGGCGAACCCGTTCGCCCGGCACAGTAGGCGCAGCTCGCGCGGCGTGTAGCACCCGGTCCACAGGCTCACCTCGGCCGTCTCTCCTGACTCGCTGCGGATCTCGGTGCGTTCGTGGTTGACGCCGGCGTCGGCGTCGAACTCGGCGCCCTCCCAGTGCTTGACCACGAAGTACGAGTTGAACGCGCTCAGCGCGAGTCGCCCGCCCGGGCGCACAGCTCGGGCGATGCCGGCCAGCACCGTCTCGTCGTGCCCGTCCGCGGTCATCAGCCCGAACGCCCCCTGACAGAGGCAGATCGCGGCATCGAACTCGGCGTCGAACGTCATGTTCCGGGCGTCGAGCCGCTCGAACGTGGCGCCCCCGGGTGCCGTCTCGCGGGCGAGG
>CAXBAZ010000983.1:0-1703 GCA_963973395.1 uncultured Acidimicrobiaceae bacterium | reverse complement strand
CCAGTTCGTACTCGAGATGGCCGTGCAGTACGCGAAGGATCGTGTGCAGTTCGGTCGTCCGATCGGCTCGTTCCAGGCGATCAAGCACAAGTGTGCCGACATGCTGCTCGAGGTCGAGTCGGCGAAGTCGGCGGCGTACTACGGCCTGTGGTGCGCCAGCGAGATGAACGACGAACTGCCGTCGGTCGCATCGCTCGCCAAGGCCTACTGCTCCGAGGCGTACTTCCACGCCACCGCCGAGAACATCCAGATCCACGGCGGCATCGGCTTCACGTGGGAGCACCCGGCGCACCTGTACTTCAAGCGGGCCAAGTCGAGTGAGCTCCTGTTCGGTGACCCGACGTACCATCGCGAGCAACTCGCCCAGCGCATCGGCATCTGAGTCGATCCGATCTCACTGGTGGCTCCGCCCCGGCCGAAGGGCCGGGGCGGAGCCGCGTTCGGGGAGTTCTCCCCGTTGACGGCCACGGAACGGTCGGTGAGGCTCGCGCGGTGAGGCACGTGGGGCCGGGACGGGCGGTCGAGTGGAGCGGGCTAGTGTGCGTGGCCATGTCGCGGCGGCTGGCATTGGTGGTGTTGATTCCGATGGTGCTGTTGGCCGCATGCAACGGCGGTGGTGAGGCGTCGCCCTCGACCACGTTCCCACCACGCCCACCACCATCGCCGACCCACCCACCACGACCACCACGACGACCCTGGAAACAAGTACTGCACCGTCGACGGCAGCGCCTGAACCGGCTGCTCAATCAACTCAGCCGACAACGGAGGCTCCGACAGTTACCGACCCAGCCGAGCAAGATTGGCTCCGGATCGTGTCGGAATTGGCGGCGATTTACGACGAGTTGCAGCGCGAACCGGTTGTCGAACGAATCGATGAGTATTGTGCGCCTGGCGACAATCCGTGCCAGGAGACGCTCGGCGGGACGATCAGGTTTCTGGCGGAAGAGAGCTATCGAGTCGAAGGGCTCCCTCTGGCTGCGATCGAGTCGGCTCAACTGAGTGCGACGTCCGGCGACGCTCCGATAGCCGATGCTGAGTTTGTGGTCGTCACAGTCAAGGCCGGAGAGGTCGACATGAGCGAGTCCCGTGTCGTCGACAGCGACGGAACCGTGGTCTTCCCACTCGACGGCGAGGCGAGCACCACTCTTTCCAACTGGGTTCTAGTACCCCTATCCGGAGGCTCATGGCGGGTTCTGGACATCATGGACGTCAGGGAGTGAGGTCCCGACCGATTCTCGTTGGTTTGCTGGCGGTGGCCTCTGCGATCGTGATCGGACAACATGGCGTACAGGCAGCTGAGAGCGAATGCGTTCTCGTGCCGGGAAGCCCGCCCCGCGTCGAGTGCACCGTCAAGCGGACGACGCAGGGCGGAACTGAGCTCATGGTTGATCTGGCTGGGCCGGCTGAGCTGCCGCTCGTCTGGTCACGAGTGCGCTCCAGCGGCCCGCCCGGGGCTACGTTCAATTGCTACTACGAGGTGACTGAAGGGAATACAACCACGCAGGTAGTCGGCGTCGGTTGGGCGGTGTTCATCACGAACACCGAGACGGGTGAGTTTCGTCTCGCCGACTTCGTTTGTGAGTATCCGGGGGAGGATCCGCCGCAGCCTCCTCCTCCGCCGCCGGGCATCGATCGGCTGATCGAGGACCAGCGCGAGGTGCTGGCTCTCGAGACCGGTCTCAGCCCGCCGGTCGAGCGGCGAG
>CAXBAZ010000982.1:0-1707 GCA_963973395.1 uncultured Acidimicrobiaceae bacterium | reverse complement strand
AAACATGTGAAGTCCGAAAGGTCGACTTGACGACCATTTCACAATAGCATCGACGACGACGCCCGGGAACCGGCGCCGGTGATCTTGTCGAAATCCTGTGGCGTGGGAGTCGGCTCACACCGTGAGTACGGATACCAGCACGCTGAGTGTCGCGACGGCGACCGGTGCTGCATAGCCGACCCACACCGGATATCCCCGGTGGCGCGGGGCCATGACCGCCAGGGCCATCACCGCGCCGGCGGCGGCGCCGCCCAGGTGGCCACCGATCGAAATGCGGGGGAAGAGGAACGTGATCACCAGGTTGATCATCAACAGGCTGCCGATCGACGTGTTGAGCGGGTTGGCGCCGTTGAGGTAGTACCCGACGAACGCGAGCGCCATCAGACCGAACACGGCTCCGGAGGCCCCGGCGGAGATCGCAGTCCGCCCGTCGAGCACCAGCGACCCGGCCGACCCACCGAGCAGGGCCGCCACGTAGACGAGGAGGAACTTCACCCGTCCCACTGCCGGTTCGAGCATCTGGCCGAGCATGTACAGCAGGTACATGTTGAAGCCGATGTGGATCAGCCCGAAGTGCATGAAGCCGGACGTGAGCAGCCGATACCACTCACCGTCGAGTCGGAGGAACTGCTCGTTGAGACCGAGTTGCACCTGGGCCTCGGTGAGGCGCCCACTCAGGCTCTCGGGGTCGAGCACCGTGGTGTAGGCGAAGAAGACCACGTTGACGGCGATGAGCGCCATCGTCACCATCGCCGGTTGGCGTGCGCTCCAGAACTTGGCTCGGGTGCGCACGTCGGGTCGTGACGCCCGTGCGCAGTCGACGCAGTGGCTGCCGATCGAGGCCTGCACGAGGCACTCACCACAGGCGGCCTTGCCACATCGGGTACAGCGACGACCGGCCGGCCGGTCGGCGTGGCGGTAGCACGTGGCCGTCTCCGCGGGTGGGGGCGGTGGGGGAAGGCTCATCGGGCTGGAGCGTATTGTCCGTCGAGACCCGAGTCCCACCAAGCACGCAGATGTGTCCACGGATAGATCCCTGTGCTGTGGCCATCGGACCACTCGATCGAGATCCCCCAGTTGCCGTGCATCTCGGCCCCGCGGGCCTCGATGGATGGACCGCCGTAGGCGGGGCGATCGTTGTCGCGGTGGTTCCGGCAGGTCGCGCACGGACACGCCTGGCGCAGTGTGAGCAACGGGAACGAACACGTCACGCCGTCGTCGTAGGTCACCCGGAGCTCGAGCTGCCGCTCGAGCTCGACGTCGACCACCTGGGCGTTCGGCACCCGGGCCAGGGTACCGTCGGTCACTCGATGTTCATGTGGGCGACGAGCTGGTCGGGTGGGCCCGGCTTGCCGACCAGATGGCCCTGGACGAGGTCGCAGCCGGCGGCACGCAGGCGTCGGAGCTGCTCGACACCGGTGACGCGCTCCGCGACGACCTCCATGTTCAAGGCGTGGGCCAGGAGAACGAGCGCACGGACGACCCGGGTGTCGGCCTCGGACGCCCCGCTCGGCAGTGCCAGCGAACCGTCGAGCTTCAACACGTCGGCACCGATCTCGGTCAGCAGGGAGAGGGCGTTCGACCCCGTTCCGAAGTTGTCGAGTGCGATCCGAACGCCGACGCGCCGGAGCGCTCGCACCGAGCGGATCACCGCGTCGGCGTCCTTGCCGACCAGCGTGGCTTCCCGGGCCTCGAGCACGATCTGGC
>CAXBAZ010000981.1:0-1707 GCA_963973395.1 uncultured Acidimicrobiaceae bacterium | reverse complement strand
TGTCGGACACCGAGCGTTACGGTCGCCTGGCGTCAGCTGTAGAAGGGGTTCTCGCCGGTCGAGTGGTCGGTGAGGTCCTTGACCCGTTCGACGGCCGGGATCTGCTCGCTGAGCATCGTCTGCACACCTTCGAGCATCGTCATCTTGCTCATCGAGCAACCGTGACAACCGCCGCCCATCGTCATGAACGCCGTGCCCTCACCGTCGTGGCCGACGTAGGTGACGAAGCCGCCGTGCGCTGCGAGTGCCGGGTTCACCTCGGCCGCGACGAGCGCCTCGATCTCGGCCGACAGCTCGTCGTCGCTGGTCAGGCCTTCGACGTCGGGGGCCTGGGGCCGGTTGGGGTTGCGGATCACGAGCCCCTGCGAATCGGTGTAGTCGAGCGTGGCGTCCTGCAGCCGCTCGACGTCGCTGCCGGGAACGATGACCTTGATCGACTGCCCGTCGGCACCCTCATGGGTGCGGACCTCGTCGGTGAACGCCGCCTTGAGGTACTCGTCGAAGCTGAGGTCGTAGCGGAAGTCCTCACCAGGGTTCGACGCGACCCCGAGGCGCAGGCCGAGCTGTTCGGCGTCGGACTCGTCGGCCCGGAGTTCGATCAATTTGCCCAGCGCGGCCTCGGTGATCGAGATGATGGGGCGGCTGGCCGCCTGGCCGTCGCCACCGTCGGTCGCCAATGCTTCGAGTGGGCTCATGACTTCGAGGCTACCGTCGAGGCCGATGAACGCCGAGCCGACCCACAGCACCGACTGGTACCTCGACCACCTCGCGAACGACACCGAGCGCTTCGCGTCCCTGTTGGAGACCGCCTCGACCGACGTCCCGATCGCCGCCTGCCCCGGTTGGGACGTGCTCCGCCTGGCCGAGCACGTGGGTCACATCCACCGCTGGGCCGAGTTCTGCGCTGCCAACGTCAGGCCACCGTCCGCCGACGAGGTGGCCGACGCTGACGGGCTCGATCCGTTCGAGGCGGAGAACGCCCCCGATTGGCTGCGGGCGGGATCGGTCAGACTCGCCTCGACGCTGCGTCGCCTCGGCCCGGCCGCGCCGACGTGGCACCCGTTCCCGGTCGATCGGCTCACGGCCGTCTGGCCGCGGCGGCAGGCGCACGAGACCGCGGTCCATCGGTGGGACGCCGAACGGGCGGTGGGGCTCGAGGCCGCGCTCGATGCGGAGTTGGCCGCCGACGGCATCGACGAGTACTTCGAGCTGGCGATCCCTCGACTGCTCGCGCGCGAGGCCATCAGCCTGCCGGGCGGCTCGCTGCACGTGCACTGCACCGACGTCGACGGGGAATGGCTGGTGTGGTCGGACGACGGCGCGTACCGCATGATCCGCGCCCACCAGAAGGGCGACGCGGCGCTCCGGGGACCGGCCGCGCCGATCCTGCTGCGGCTGTGGGGGCGCGACAGCGGTCGGGAGGACGAGCTCAGCCCCGTCGGCGACGAGTCGGTGCTCGCGGCCTGGCTCTCGATCGCCGGGATGTAGCACGAACCCCGACCGGCATCGGCCGGATGAGCCGGTACATTGCGCGACGTGAGTGTCTGGGACGAGTCACCGTTGCCGCCTCCGACCGCCGGCACGGCCTCCGCGCCGCCCCCATCGGTTCCCCCGTCGGCGCCCGGTGGCGGTCCGGACGATGCGCCCGACCCTGGTCGACGCGTCCTGGGCCTTCCGATCTGGCTCGCCGTGGTGCTGGGTTCGGTG
>CAXBAZ010000980.1:0-1713 GCA_963973395.1 uncultured Acidimicrobiaceae bacterium | reverse complement strand
GGAGCGAACCGGGTTCGCTCCGTTCGCTCGGTCGGTCGGCGCTGGTGGCGGTACAGTCGACCGCTGCATGAGCGAACGACCACCACGCGACTTTCCCGCCGACTTCGTCTGGGGCGCGGCCACCGCGGCCTACCAGATCGAGGGGGCCGTCCACGAGGACGGCCGTGGTCGCTCGGTGTGGGACGAGTTCTCGCACACCGAGGGCAAGGTGGCCAACGGCGACACGGGCGACATCGCGTGCGACCACTACCACCGCGTCGAGTCCGACGTGAAGCTGATGGCCGAGTTGGGTCTGCAGACCTACCGCTTCTCGATCGCCTGGCCCCGCGTCATGCCCGACGGCCGCACCAGGGCGAACCGGGCGGGCCTCGACTGGTACCACCGCCTCGTCGACCTGCTGCTCGAACACGACATCACACCGTGCCCGACGCTCTTCCACTGGGACCTCCCGGCCGACCTCGAGGACGTCGGCGGCTTCCGCAGTCGCGACACGGTGAGCTGGTTCGCGGACTACGCCGCGCTGATGGCCCAGGAGTTCGGCGACCGCGTCACGATGTGGTCGACGTTCAACGAGCCGTGGTGCTACGCCTACCTCGGGCATGCGGCCGGCGTGCACGCACCGGGCCTCCGCGATCCCCGCGCCGCCGTGACGGTCGCTCACCACCAACTCCTGGCGCACGGCCTGGCCGTGCAGGCGATGCGGGCCGAACGGAACGGTCTCGCGCTCGGCATCGTGATCAACCCGTCGAACATCGTGGCCGAGGGCCGACCGGTGGCCGACGAGGACGAGATCCGGATGATCGACGGCATCCACAACCGCTGGTGGTTCGACGCCATCATGACGGGCCGGTATCCGGCCGATGTCGTCGACCGCTTCGGGCCGCTCGCCGAGGCGATCCAGCCCGGCGACGAGCAGACGATCGCCCAGCCGCTCGACTGGCTCGGCATCAACTACTACTTCGACATCCTCGTCCGGCAGGCCGAGGACCGGACCGCCGAATGGCCGCAGTACCCGACCGTCACCGGCACGACCGAGTCGCCGACGCGGCGGGTGCACACCGACATGGGATGGCCGATCACACCCGAGGGGTTCACGAGCTCCTCGTGCGGCTCGACCGTGAGTACCCGAACCTGCCACCCCTGTACGTCACCGAGAACGGCGCGGCGTACGACGATCCGGTGGTCGACGGCCGATGCCACGACGGCCGACGGATCGACTACCTCGACCTCCACTTGAGGTCGATACTCGATGCGATCGACGCCGGGGTCGACATCCGCGGGTACTACCAGTGGTCGCTGCTCGACAATTTCGAGTGGGCACTCGGCTACGACAAGCGCTTCGGCATCGTCCACGTCGACTTCGACACGCTCGAGCGCACCCCGCGCGACAGTGCGTACTGGTACCGAGACGTCATCCGAGAGCACGCTCTGCCGACGTATCCCGGTTGAAGTCGTCGACGCCGGGGATCGCCTTGCCCGCAACCGACCGACGGTCCGGGCGGCCGGACGTCGGCGTCAGCTCACGCCGAGCAGATCGACGACGAAGATCAACGTCTCGTTCGGCGCGATCACGCCCCCGGCGCCCTGGGCGCCGTAGCCGAGCTGGGGCGGGATGTGCAGCGTGCGGCGGCCCCCGACCTTCATGCCGGCGACGCCCCGATCCCAGCCCTCGATGACCTGGCCGGCGCCGAGCCCGAACCGGAACGGCTCCAT
>CAXBAZ010000979.1:0-1714 GCA_963973395.1 uncultured Acidimicrobiaceae bacterium | reverse complement strand
GAGCTCGAGCGCCTGCCGTTCGGCGCGGTTCGCCCGATTGTCGGCCGCGGCCATCGCGGCCGGCAGCACGTCGAATGCCGCCGCGATGTCGTCGCCGACCGGCGTGCCGTCGGCGACTGCGAGCGCCGCTTCGACCACGTAGCGATCCTGGAGCCGACGCAGGGGTGCGGTGGCCTGGGCGTAGGTGGCGGCGACGGCAGAGTGCCACGGTCGCTCGTCCGCATCGAACGGTGCGTAGCTCGCGCCACCCGCCGCGCGTCGCACGGCCATCAGGAACGCCGACGTCCGCGGGTCGTCGCGCGGCAGCGAGCGTTCGAACGCATCGAGGGAGACGCCGTCGGCCCAGTCGAGCCCGAACGCCTTCGCCGAATGCCGCAGCCGGCGGTGGCGACGATCGTCGACGTCGGGCATCACCCGGAACAGCCCGGTCCCGGCGGCGTACAGCGCGGCACCGACCGCCATGTTCGTGGCGAGCGACATCGAGGCGTTCTGCTCCTCCGCCTCGGCGCGCGGGCGGAACGTGAGCGCGAACGACCCGTCGCCGTGCTGCTCGATCTCCTGCTCGGGGAACTCGACGCGTGGTGCTCCCCGTTCGACCTCGGCCGCGGTGATCCGTCGGTACAGCTCGGCGAAGCCGTCGGGCAGGTCGCCGGGGACCACGGTGCCGTATGCGAGTTTGGCCCGGCTGCGGATGATCGCCCGCTCGGCTCCGTCGAGGTGCGGATGGCCCGCGGGATCGACGCGCACGGTGAACACGACCGCCGGTCGATCGACGTCGGGCAGCAGGCTCGCGGCGCCCTCCGACAGCACCGTCGGGTACAGCGTCGACCGCTGGTCGGGCAGGTAGACGGTGACCCCGCGCTCGAAGGCCTCGACGTCGAGCGGATCGCCCGGACGGACGAACCAGCCGACGTCGGCGATCGCGTAGTGCAGCACGATGTCGTCGCCGGCGACCTCGACGTCGAAGGCCTGGTCGAGGTCGATCGACGACGCCGGGTCGAGTGTCAGGAACCGACGGCCGGTCCGGTCGACGTGCGCGCTGCCGATCGGTCTCGCAGCAGCCTTTTCGGCAGCCGCGACGACGTCGGGCGGGAACCCGGTCGGAATGCCGAGCTCTGCCCGAATCCGGTCGAGCCCGCGGATCATCACCTCGGGAGCTGCCCCTTCGAACCTCACGTCAGTGGCTCGATGCGGAGATCGGATTCAGGGTCGGACGGCACCGGGCAGACGAGAACGCACCACATCCGACGACCCTAAAGCACCCCCGTGACCGGAGGGGGTCGGACCCTCTCCGGCCGATCGAGGCGAGGAGGTTCAGGCCGTGTCCGACGGCGTGGCCGCGGTGAGGCGGGCGGCGATGTCGTGGACGGCGGCCGCGAGTTCGGGGCCACCTCGCACGTGGAAGGGATGCGGGATGGGTGCGAGCCACTCCGATGCGTACATGTGCGGGTTGCTCGTCGTGCCTCGGAGGCGGCACCGCTCGCCGTCGCCGAGCCCCTCCAGGTTGCCCATCGGTGGCCGAATCCAGTGAGCGACGTCGGCGAGTGGCGCGTCGAACTCGACGAGGGTGTCGTATTCCCAACCGATCGACAGGTGGGTCTCGAGCGCCGCGACCGGGTCGAAGCGCGCCGGTGGCGTCGTGGTGGCGGCGGTGGTCAGCGTTCGCAGCTCGCCGACGCGGTCGATCCTGTATGCCCGCAACGCGTCGGGGCCG
>CAXBAZ010000978.1:0-1718 GCA_963973395.1 uncultured Acidimicrobiaceae bacterium | reverse complement strand
GCCGATTCTCTCCGAGCACGTCGAGGTAGACGTCGGCGAGCATCCGGGTCTGGCGTCCGTTGCCGTTGGGGTACGGATGGATCGCGACGAGGCGGTGGTGAAGGCGCACGGCGATCTCCTCGACCGGGTACGTGCCATGCTCGGTCCAGAACCGTGCATCGTCGAACGATTGCTTCATGGACGGGCCGATCACGTGTGCGTCGACGCCGATGTTGGTCTGAACCTTGCGGTGCTGGCCGGCCCATCGCCAGACGTCGCCGAACATGCGCTTGTGAAGCTCGGCACTGAAGGTCACCGTCAGCAGATCGCCAACGTCCTTCACAGGCCGGCGTCCGGTGAACGCCCAGCGGACTGCGCGCTCGATGTTTGCCTGCTCCGCCTCGTTCAGATCACGTTGTGTCGCCAACCACGTCGGCAGCAGTCCAGCGAGATCATCCGGAGTGAGCGGCGTCGACCCGGGAGGCCCCTCGCCGATGCCATCACTGTCGGTCATCCCACAGCGCCCGGTCGTCGAGCAAGCTCTCTGCAAACTGCGCCACCCTCGACTCGGCCTCCTCGCTCGGGAGCGCCTGGTCCTCGAGGCGCATCGTCGTTTGCACCCGTGCCAGTTCGCGGCGCGCTACTCGAAGAGCCTGATGACGGACCGTGTCTTCCAGACTCACACGAGGAACAAAGGCGTAGACCAGATCGCAGTCCATGGCGTCGGCGGCTCGCCGCAAGGTCGCGAGCTGAGCGCTACCGGCGCGTTCGGATTCCTCGAGGTCAGTCACCGACATGGCTGCCACGCCGAGACGCTTCCCCAGCTGGCGGGCGCTCAGACCGAGAGCATCCCTGATAGCACGCACCCAACCTGCAGACGGCGGTGCGAGCACTGTCGAGTCGATGGCGCCGAGACGCCGGTCCAGCGCCTGGCGACCTTGTCGTCGTTGATTTCTCCGCACAACCTGCCTCCTCAAGCATAAGGCTACAGCCTTCTGTTATGCAGCGCAATGCAAGGTTACAGCCTTGTGATAGGGGATACGTTGCAAGGTTCTGACCTGGCACGGCGATCCGAGGCACGGCACGCCGAGCAGTCTGCGGCCCCGAAACACGTCGAGCCACGCCGCGATGAGTTCGGTCGATTCGCTCGTCAGTACATGCACCCACGAGATGCGTGGGGGCACATCGCCAAGGAGCATGTACATGGATGACACCACCGAGACGGCTGCGACGGATTCGCCGAGCGGAGATCACATGGAGGCAGAGCTGACCATCCGTCGGCTGCACGACGAGTGGTTCGACGCGTCGGCAGCCAAAGACCTGGACCGGTCGATGGCCCCGATCGCTTCCACCATCGTCTCGTACGAACACTCGACTCCCCTGCAGTACGACGACATCGATCAGATCCGGGAGGAGTGCCGACGCGGGTTCGAACGTGCCGCTGACGATTTCCGGTGGACGGTGCCCGACCTGAACGTGATCGTCGACGGCGACCTCGCAGTCGCGTGGGGGCTCAATCGGATGGCCGACCGCCTCCCCGACGGGTCCGAGGAGGTGACCTGGTCGCGTGGCACCCGGGTGTTCCAGCGATCCGACGGACGGTGGTCGATGACGCACCAACACGTCTCGTTCCCGATCGACCCGACCACCGGGATCGCCGCGACGGACCTGACACCATGACCTCGACGACGACCGACCATCCCGACGTCCGCCGTGTGATCAGCGACTGGCACCGCTCG
>CAXBAZ010000977.1:0-1721 GCA_963973395.1 uncultured Acidimicrobiaceae bacterium | reverse complement strand
CTGTCGAACACCGGCGCCAAGGCCGACTACTGGCTCGCCACCTGGCCCGGCACCGAACCGTTCATGCTGCTGGCGATCGCCCGGCTCCTCATCGAGAACGGCACGTGGGAGCGCGACTTCGTGCGGCGCTGGGTCAACTGGGAGACGTACCTCACCGAGACCCGCCCCGATCTGCCCTGCGAGTTCGAGTCGCTCGAACAGGCACTGCTCGACGCCTACGCCGACTACACGCCCGAGCGGGCCGAGCACGTCAGCGGCGTCGACGCCGCGACGATCCGGGAGATCGCCGAGATCATCGGCGCCCATCCGACCAAGTTCGCGTCGCACAACTGGCGCGCCGCGGGCGCGGGCAACCTCGGCGGGTGGCAGGTCGCCCGCTGCCTGTTCTTCCTCAACGTGCTCACCGGCTCGGTCGCCACCAAGGGCGGCACCGCCGGGAACGGCTGGAACAAGTTCGTGCCGCACCCGCCCAAGGGCGGCCAACCGATCACCACGTGGAACGAGCTGTCCTGGCCCAAGGAGTACCCGCTCGCCTACCACGAGATGTCGATCCTGCTCCCCCACTTCCTCAACGAGGGCCGCGGCAAGCTCGACACCTACTTCAGCCGCGTCTACAACCCGATCTGGACCAACCCCGACGGCTTCTCGTGGATGGAAGCACTGCTCGACGAGTCGAAGGTCGAGTGCCACGTCGCACTCACGCCCACCTGGTCCGAGACCGCGTGGTACGCCGACTACGTGCTCCCGATGGGCCTCGGCTCCGAACGTCACGACGTCGCCAGCTTCGAGACGCACGCCGGCCGCTGGATCGGGTTCCGCCAACCGGTCATGCGCCGCTACGCCGAACTGCGTGGCGAGCACGTCGACGCCGACCGTCGTACGCACGAGTTCAACACCGGTGAGGTCTGGGAGGAGAACGAGTTCTGGATCGACCTGTCGTGGCGGATCGACCCCGACGGCTCGCTCGGCATCCGCCAGTTCTTCGAGAGCGACGAACGCCCCGGCACACCGATGGGCGTCGACGAGTACTACGGGCGGATGTTCGCCGACAGCGTGCCCGGCCTCGCCGCCGACGCCGACGCGGCCGGGCAGACACCACTCGAGTACATGCGCGACCGCGGCGCCTACGCCGTGCCGGGCGACACCTACGAACCACACGAACGCGCCGTCGACCCCGCCGACGTCGCCGACTGCACCAAGGACGCCGCCGGCGTCTTCCGCAAACCCGGCACCGACGGAGCGTGGGACGGCGACGACGCCACCCTCGACGAACTCACCCTCGCCAAACTCGGCGACGGCTCACCAGCCGTCGAGATCGACGGCGAGATCAAGGAAGGCTTCCCCACCCCGTCGAAGAAGCTCGAACTGTTCTCGACCACGCTGCGCGACTGGGGCTGGCCCGAACACGCCACACCCGGCTGGATCCCCTCCCACGTGCACTGGGAAGACCTCGATCTGGCGGGCGACGAGCGGATCCTGCTGCCCACGTTCCGTATCCCGACGTTGATCCACACCCGCTCCGGCAACTCCAAATGGCTCAACGAGATCAGCCACCGCCACCCCCTGTGGATCCACCCCTCCGACGCCGAACAACTCGGCATCGAAGAATCCGGCCTCGTCCGCATCACCACCCGGATCGGCCACTTCGTGATCGTCGCCTGGCGCACCGAAGGCATCCGCCCCGGCGTCGTCGCCGCCTCACACCACATGGGCCGCTGGCG
>CAXBAZ010000976.1:0-1728 GCA_963973395.1 uncultured Acidimicrobiaceae bacterium | reverse complement strand
CGGCTTCGGCGCACCCGCCGGGATCGAGGCCGCCGGCGTTGGACACGACCTTGATCCCCCGGTCGAGACACGTGCCCATCACGTCGTCCATCTGCCGCACGAACGTCGACGCGAAACCCCCGCCGGGGCGCTTCGCCCTGATCCGGCTCAGGATCAGCATCGTGAGCTCGGCGAGCCAGTCGCCGGTCAGCACGTCGATCGGCCCACCGTCGACCATCTCCCGCGCGCCGGACTGCCGGTCGCCGAAGAACCCCGAACAGTTCGCGATGCGAATCGGGTCACGCATCCCGATCGTCTCCGTCGGGATCTTCGGTGTGGTCGTCGGTGTGGTCGTCGGTGTGGTCGAACGTGTCGAGCGCGACGAGAAGGTCACCGGTGTCGACCCGTTCGCCGACCGCGAATCGAACCTCGGACACGGTCGCTGCGACCGCGGCGACGATCCGATGCTCCATCTTCATCGCCTCGACCACCATGAGGAGTTGGCCCTCGACCACCACGTCGCCGTCGGCGACGTGCACCGCGATCACCGTGCCCGGTAGCGGACAGATCGGCCCGCCACCTGCGGCGACGTCGTCGTGATCGACGAACCGTGGTGGCCGGTACCAGACGAGCGTCCCCGCGGACCCGGCGGTTCGCATCGTCTCGTCGCCCTCGAATCGTACGTCGACGACGTGGCGGCGACCGTCGAGCTCGACCACCTGTCGGGTCGGCGAGCGGCCGAGCAGCCGGACCGCGACGACACGGCGGACGTCGTCGGGCAGCGAGCCGTCGTCGCCCGCGGCCGGCGGGGGCCCGACGAGTACCGATGCGGCGTCGCCGCCGAGCACGTACTCGACCTCGTGTGGCTCGCCCTCCAGGAGCCACGTGCGGCGTTGGCCGCGTGTTCTCAGGTTGCGCCACCCCGACGGAGCAAACCCGGTGACCGCGTCGTTCGCCCGCTGCCGTAGCTCGTCGGCGAAGACGCCGCCGAGCAGGAGCGCGAGGCGATCGTCACCGTCGGGGCCGATCGCCTGCTCGACGGCAGGGTGGTCGGCGAGGAACGACGTGAACGTGGAGCCGGAGCGGAAGTCGTCGTCGGCCATCGTGGCGGCCAGCATCGATGCGTTGGTGCGCACGCCGACGATCCGGGCGGTGCGCATCGCACGCGCGATCCGATCGGCAGCGACGTCGCGATCCGCCCCGTGGGCGATCACCTTGGCCAACAGCGAGTCGTAGTCACCGGCGACCTCACTGCCGGCGCGGAAGCCGGTGTCGACGCGGACGTCTCCGTCGATCTCGAACTCGGAGATCCGACCCGTCGACGGCAGCCAACCGGCGGACGGATCCTCGGCCACGACTCGCACCTCGATCGCATGACCGGCGAACGAGATCTCGTGCTGTGCGAACGGCACCGCCCCGCCCCCGGCCACGACGAGTTGGGCCTCGACGAGATCGACGCCCGTGATCGCCTCGGTGACCGGATGCTCGACCTGGAGACGGGTGTTGACCTCGAGGAAGGTGATCGTCGCTGCCCCACCATCGGCGGCATCGCCGACCATGAACTCGACCGTGCCGACACCCAGATAGCCGACGTGACGGGCGAGCGCCAGCGCGCCCTCGTGCAGCCGGGTACGGACCTCGTCGGTGATGCCGGGCGACGGCGCTTCTTCGACGACCTTCTGGTTGCGTCGCTGGATCGAGCACTCACGCTCGCCGAGATGCACCACGTTGCCGTGGGCGTCGCCGAGG
>CAXBAZ010000975.1:0-1732 GCA_963973395.1 uncultured Acidimicrobiaceae bacterium | reverse complement strand
ACTTCAACGAGCTGCTGATCGCCAACCCGGCGGCGACCTTCGCCGTGCGGATCGCCGGCGAGAGCATGACGGGTGCGGGAATCTTCCCGGGCGACATCGCCGTGGTCGACCGCTCGCGCACGCCGGCGCCGGGCTGCATCGTGCTGGCGCTGGTCGACGGCGGTTTCACGGTGAAGCGCTACCGGCGCCGCGGCGACCAGGTGCTGCTGCAGGCCGAGAATCCCGCCTTCACCGATACGCTGCTATCGGCCGAGCAGGCCTTCGAGGTGTGGGGGGTCGTGACGCACTCCATACGGATGCTGTGATGCCGTATGGCCCTCTTCGCGCTCGTCGACTGCAATAACTTCTACGCCTCCTGCGAGCGGGTGTTTCAGCCGGAGCTGCGCGGCAAGCCCGTCGTCGTGCTGTCGAACAATGACGGCTGCGTCATCGCCCGATCAAACGAGGCCAAGGCGCTCGGCATCCCGATGGGGGAGGCGTGGCACCTATGCCGCGAGCGGGGGCCGACCGAGGGCGTGATCGTCCGTTCCAGCAACTACACGCTCTATGGCGACATGAGCGCGCGGGTGATGAAGATCCTCGCCGACTTCACACCCGACCTGGAGGTCTACTCGATCGACGAGGCGTTCCTCGATGTCGCCGGCCTGCGCCGGATCGCGGGCACACCGCCCGAGATCGCCGGCAGGTTGCGCCGAGCCGTCGCCGAGCGGGTGGGCCTGCAGATCACGGTCGGTGTCGCCCGCACCAAGTTCCTCGCCAAGGTGGCGAGCGGTGTCGCCAAGCCCGACGGACTGCTCGTCGTCGAACCGCACCTCGAACTCGAGTTCCTGCACCCGCTGCCGGTCGGACGGCTGTGGGGCGTCGGCCCGGTGACCGAACGCAAGTTGCGCGATCGCGGCATCTTGACCGTCGGTGACGTCGCCGCGCTCGGCGAGTCACATCTCACGGCGATGCTCGGCGTCGGATCCGGCCGCCACCTCCACGCCCTGGCCCACAACCACGATCCGCGGCCGATCGAGACCGGGAAGCGGCGTGGTTCGATCGGATCCCAACAGGCGCTCGGGCGCGGCGCGAAGTCGCCGGCGGTCGTCGAGGCGCTCCTGTTGGGCATCGTCGATCGTGTCACGCGGCGCATGCGTTCGGCGGGTCGTCTCGGCCGGACGGTCACGCTCCGGTTCCGATACGACGACTTCCGACGTGCGACGCGGGCACGCTCGCTCGCTCATCCGACGGCTGCCACCGACCCGATCCAGTCGCTCGCGCTGTCGGTGCTCCGCGCCGAGCAGGCGACCATCGAGCGGCGCGGACTGACCCTGATCGGTCTGTCGGTCGGCGGTCTCGTCGACCGGTCCGACGGTGCCGAGCAGTTGCTCCTCCCGTTCGGGCGCTCCACCGCATCTGCCCTCGACGGCGTCGTCGACGATCTGCGCGAGCGGTTCGGACACGCGGCGTTGACGCGTGCGTCGCTGATCGGCGAACGGAACGGATTCGAGGTGCCGAAGTTGCCCGATTGAACCGGCCGCCGGCTCAGTAGACCCCGACGACGTCGACGATCGCGATGAGATCGATGCCGGCCGGGAGACCGAGACCGGTCTGGCCCTCTTCGCCGAACGCCGCCGAGGGCGGCATCGCGATCGCCAGCCGGGAACCGACGCGAGCGCCCTGCAGGCCCTGGAAGATGCCCGGGAGCGTCTGCCCCTCTTCCATGATGATCTGGAACGGGTCGGATTGG